>JASHTP010000381.1 GCA_030040495.1 Alphaproteobacteria bacterium | reverse complement strand
CTTCCTCTTCGACGAGCCTTTTTCCGCCTTGGACGGGCCGACGCGCGCGGCGCTGCGCGACGGGCTCACCGAGTTCCTGCGCGGCGCCGGCGTGCCGGCGATCTTCGTCACCCACGACCATGTCGAGGCGCTGGCGCTCGCCGACACGCTCGTGCTGATGCGCGCCGGCGAGATCGTCCAGCAAGGCGCCGCCGCCGCGGTCTACCGCCGTCCGGCAACCGCCTTCGCCGCCGGCTTTCTCGGCGTCGAGAACATCCTCGAGGGGCGCCTCATCGGCCGCGACGGCGAATTCTGGCGCGTGGCCGTGGGCGACACGGTGCTGCTGGCCGCCGGCGACCCGCCGCTCGACGCACGCTCGACCCTGTCGCTCGGCATCCGCGCCGAGGATGTCGCGCTGTCGGCCGCGGCGCCCGGCGCCGCCAACCGCCTCGCCGCCACGGTGGTGGCGATCACCGCCGCCGGAGCGCTCACCCGGCTGGTGCTCGATTGCGGCTTCCGCCTCATTGCCGCCGTGCCGCGGCAGCAGGCGACGGACCTCGCCGTCGGCGCGGCGGTTGCGGTCGAGATCGGCGCTGCGGCGATCCATCTCTTCGGCTGATGCGGCAGAAGCATCCTGCCTTGCAGCGCGACTGCCCCGCGCTCAGAACGGCTTCACCACCACCAGCACGACGATGATGATCAGCAGCACCGTCGGGATCTCGTTGACGATGCGGTAGAAGCGCGCCGAATGGCGGTCGCGGTCGGCGGCGAAAGCCTTGCGCCAGCGCGCCAGGAGATGATGGATGACGGTGAGCGCCAGCACCGCGGCGAGCTTGCCGTACATCCAGCCGGCATGCCAATCGACGACGCCCGGGGTCAGCGCCAGCAAGGTGCCGAAGACATAGGTCGCCACCATCGCCGGATTCATGATGCCGCGCAGCAGCCTTCGCTCCATCACCTTGAAGGTTTCCGAGGCGCCGGAGCCGTGCGCCGTCTCGGCGTGGTAGACGAAGAGCCGCGGCAGATAGAAGAGCCCCGCCATCCAGGCGACGACGCTGACGATGTGGCACACCTTGATCCAGGGATAGGCCGGAAGGAGCCAGCTCATGCCGCGCTCCGCGCGCCGCCGCCGGCGCAGAGGCAGCGGGAAAATGCGTCGGGACAGAGCCTGACGCCGCTCGCCGGGCAAGGCCCGGGCCGCGCCGCGTGCACCAGCCGCGCCAGCCCGGCGATGAAGGATGGCGCCGCGCCGACCGTCGCCACGCGGTGATAGCGCGGCACGCCCGCGCCGTCGGCGAGATGCCGGTACTCGATGTCCAGCTCGACCAAGGTCTCCGAATGCTCTGAGACGAAAGCGACCGGCACGACGATGAGCCCGACCCCCTCCCGGCCGGCGCGGCGGATCTCCGCATCGGTCCCGGGACCGATCCAGGCAAGCGGCCCGACCCGGCTCTGATAGCAGACGACGCTGTCGAGCCCCGGCAGCTCGAGCGCGGCGGCGAGCGCCGCCGCGGTGCGTTCGACCTGCCATTGATAGGGATCGCCGGAGGCGACGATCTTCTGCGGCAGGCCGTGCGCCGAGAACAGCACCCGCTTGCGCTCGCCCGCAGGCCACTGCGCCAGCGTTGCGCGGATCTCCTCGACCAGCGCGCCGATGAAACCGGCTTCCACGGGATAGCAGCACACCGCCCGCTCGGGCACGCGCAGCCCGGCCGCCGCCGCCGCGCGGCGCCAATCCGCGAGCGAGGATTGCGTCGTCGTCGTCGAGGCCTGCGGATAGAGCGGCAGCAGGACGATCTCCTCCGGCCGCCACGCCTTCACCGCGCGCGCCGCTTCTTCCGCCCGCGGCTGCCAATAGCGCATGGCGATGAAGACGCGGAAGCCTTCGCCGAGCGCCGCTTCGAGGGCACGCGCCTGGGCTTCGGTATTGGCCAGCAGCGGCGAGGCGCCGCCGATCCGGTCATAGATCGCGCGCGCCACCGGCGCGCGGCGACGCGCGATGAGCGCGGCGACGAGCCAACGCAGCGGCTGCGGCAAGCCGATGATGGCGCGGTCGTTGAAGAGATTGAAGAGAAACGGCTGGACCGCTTCCGGCGAATCCGGACCGCCGAGATTGAACAGCACCACGGCGGTACGGGTCATGGCGTGTCGGCCGGCCGCCGCAACAGCGCCACCAGCTCGGCCACGTGCTCGACCGGCGTCTCCGGCACGACGCCGTGGCCGAGATTGAATACGAAGGCGCCGCCGCCGAGCGCGTTGCGGATTGCCGCCACGCTCTCCGCCATCGCTGCGCCGCCGGCGACGAGCAGCTGCGGATCGAGATTGCCCTGCACCGGGCCGATCGACTGCAAGGTCTTGCGCGCGATCGGCGGCGGCACGGTGCTGTCGAGACCGAGCGCGCTGACGCCGCTTTCGGTGAAATAGGCGCGGTACATCAGCCCGGCGCCGCGGGGAAAGCCGATCACCGGCACCTTCGGATGATTTTCCCGCAGCGCCTGCACGATGCGCCGCGTCGGCGCGATCACCCAGCGGCGGAACTCGCGTTCCGGCAACACCCCCGCCCAGCTGTCGAAGAGCTGCACCGCCTCGGCGCCGGCGGCGATCTGGCCGCTGAGATAGATCACGGTGGCATCGACCAGCCGGTCGATGAGCTCGCCGAACCCGTCGGGATCGCCGAAGGCCCAGCGCTTCACCGCGGCGAAATCGCGGCTGGTGCCGCCCTCGACCATATAGCTCGCCACCGTCCAGGGCGCGCCGGCGAAGCCGATCAGCGCTGTCTGCGGCGGCAGCAGAGCGGCGACGCGGCCGACGGTCTCATAGACCGGGGCGACGCGCTCCGGCAGCGCCTCGGGCGACAGAAGGCGAAGCCCGGCCGCGCCGCGTATCGGCTCGAGCACCGGCCCTTCGCCTTCGCGAAAGCCGACCTCCTGGCCGAGCCCGTGCGCCACCACCAGGATGTCCGAGAAAAGGATCGCCGCGTCGAAGCCGAAGCGACGGATCGGCTGCAACGTCGCCTCGCAAGCAAGCTCCGGCGAAAAGCAGAAATCGAGGAAGGAAGGCAGGCGCCGGCGAAGCTCGCGATATTCCGGCAGATAGCGTCCTGCCTGGCGCATCAGCCATACCGGCGGCAGCGGCAAGCTCTCGCCGGCAAGGGCGCGCAACAACGGCTTGCCTGCCGGCACTTCGCCCGTCATTCCCGCGCCCGATCCCGTCATCCCGTACGTTCCATTCTCTTCTCTTACCTCTAGCTCTTCTCTTTTTTAATCTAAAGGTAGTGGTAGGTAGTTGTCGCCGGGATTGCGGGGATTGTTTTTCATGAGCCATCTGTCCCGAGCCGGCGCGCTTTCGCCTGAAGCGGGCGGCCGGACGGTGTATAAGACGGGCAGGAGCGGCTGCAGCGCGCCGCACACCGACGGGGAAAGCGTGGGAAAGCACACCGTGAAAGCTGGGGAGAGAGGGACGTCACGAGCGGCTTTTCCCGCTGTTGCGGAGCCGTGCGCAAGCTTATCCCTGGCGCTGCCGATCTGTAACTCCGGCGGGTCCGAGCGGGGATGGAACGGTCCGGCCGCGCCAGCCTCGGGATATCGCGGCATTTCGCCGGCACTTCCCC
>JASHTP010000380.1 GCA_030040495.1 Alphaproteobacteria bacterium | reverse complement strand
CGACGTCCCGGTGCCGAAGGCGATCACCGGCACCTTATGCGCCGCGCAGAGCGTGACGATCTCCGCCACCTCCTCGGTCGAGCGCGCGAACACCACCGCGTCCGGCGGCGCCGCCGCGTGATAGCTCTCGTCCTTCCCATGCTGCTCGCGCACCGACGGCGCCGTCGACAGCCGCTCGCCGAAGCGCGCCCTGAGCGCGGCGATCATGGGCTCGTTCGGGTGGTTGCGGCGGAGCGCTGGCGCGGTCATCGGCTTTCCTTCAAGGGGGGCCTTGGTGGCGCCGAGGTTAGCCCCAACCCTGGCCCCGGTCCATTTCTCGACTCAACCGCGGGATTCCGTCCTTCGCCGCAGCGCAGCAAACCGGCGGGAGCGATTCATGCGCCGCGCCCCACCGCGACGACAGAATTGCACCGCGCCGCCGCGCCGCCGGAACATTCCTTGCGAAGTTGCGGCCGGCGATCTCGGAGGATTGAGACGTTCCGGCAACGGCATTAAGTGTTTGTTTTAGAGGAACTGTCAGAATAAGACAGGCTGGAGACGCCATGGCGCTCGCTTCCGTCACCCTCGACGACAAATACATCCTCGAATCGGGCCGCATCTACCTCACCGGCATTCAGGCGCTGGTGCGGCTGCCACTGATGCAACGCCGCCGCGACCTTGCCGCCGGCCTCGACACCGCCGGTTTCATCTCGGGCTATCGCGGCTCGCCGCTCGGCGGCCTCGACCAGAATCTCTGGCAGGCGAAGCGCCAGCTCGCCGAGCACCGGATCCGCTTCCAGCCCGGGCTCAACGAGGACCTCGCCGCCACTGCGGTCTGGGGCACCCAGCAGACCGGCCTCTTCCCGGGCGCCAAGCATGATGGCGTCTTCGCCCTCTGGTACGGCAAGGGCCCCGGCGTCGACCGCACCGGCGACGTCTTCAAGCACGCCAATGCGGCCGGGACGGCGCGGCATGGCGGCGTGCTGGTGGTAGCGGGCGACGATCACGCCGCCAAATCCTCGACCCTGCCGCATCAGTCCGAATACGCTTTCATCGACGCCTCGATCCCCGTGCTCAACCCGTCCGGGGTGCAGGACATCCTCGATCTCGGTCTCTTCGGCTGGGCGCTGTCGCGCTTCTCGGGCTGCTGGGTGGGCTTCAAGGCGATTGCCGAGACCATGGACAATTCGGCCTCGGTCCATGTCGATCCCGACCGCGTCCGCATCGTGCTGCCGGAGGATTTCGCCCTGCCGCCGGGCGGGCTCAACATCCGCTGGCCCGACCACAACGCGCTCGAGACGGAGCGCCGGCTGCGCCAATGGAAGCTGCCCGCGGTGCACGCCTTCGCCCGCGCCAACCGCCTGGACCGCGTCATGCTCGACAGCCCGCGGGCGCGGCTCGGCATCGTCGCTCCGGGCAAATCCTATCTCGATGTGCGCCAGGCGCTCGCCGATCTCGGCATCGACGAGGCGCAGGCGGCGGCGATCGGGCTGCGGCTCTACAAGGTCGCGCTCTCCTGGCCGCTCGAGCCCGAGGGCATCCGCCGGTTTGCCGCCGGCCTCGAGGAGATCCTCGTCGTCGAGGAGAAGCGCCCGCTGGTCGAGCAGCAGCTCCGCGACATTCTCTACGACTTGAGCGCGCGCCCGCGCGTCGTCGGCAAGACGGACGAGCGCGGCGCGCCGCTGCTGCCGGCGACCGGCGAGCTCGACCCGATGCAGGTGGCGCGCGCCATCGCCCAGCGCATCGCACGCTTCCACAGCTCGCCGCGCATCGCCGACCGCCTCGCCTATGCCGCGGCGCTCGAGCGCCAGCTCAAGAGCGCCAAGCCGGCGCTCGAGCGCATCCCCTATTTCTGCTCGGGCTGCCCGCACAACAGCTCGACGCGCGTGCCGGAGGGCAGCCACGCCACCGCCGGCATCGGCTGCCATTACATGGCGATCTGGATGGACCGCGACACCGCCACCGTCACCCAGATGGGCGGCGAAGGCGCGCCCTGGATCGGCCTTTCGCCTTTCACCGACATGCCGCACATCTTCGCCAATCTCGGCGACGGCACCTATTACCATTCCGGCATCCTCGCCATCCGCGCCGCCGTCGCCGCCGGCGTCACCATCACCTACAAGCTCCTCTACAACGACGCCGTCGCCATGACCGGCGGCCAGCCGATCGACGGCCAGCTCACCGTGCCGCAGATCACCCGGCAGCTCGCGGCGGAAGGCGTCGGGCGCATCGTCGTCGTCAGCGACGAGCCCGACAAATATCCGAGCGATGCCGGCTTCGCTGCGGGCGTCGACATCTTCCACCGCGAGAAGCTCGACGAGGTCCAGCGCGGCCTGCGCGAGACGCCGGGCGTCAGCGTCCTCGTCTACGACCAGACCTGCGCCGCCGAGAAGCGCCGGCGCCGCAAGCGCGGCCGCTTCCCCGACCCGCCGAAACGCGCCTTCATCAACGAGCAGGTCTGCGAAGGCTGCGGCGACTGCTCGCGCGCCTCCAATTGCCTCTCGGTGGTGCCGGTCGAAACCGAGTTCGGGCGCAAGCGCGCCATCGACCAGTCGAGCTGCAACAAGGATTTCTCCTGCGTCGAGGGCTTCTGCCCGAGCTTCGTCACCGTGCATGGCGGCAGCTTGCGCAAGCACCACGCCCCCGGCGACCACGAGGAGATCCCGCCGCTGCCGGAGCCGGCCCTGCCGGCGCTCGCCGAGCCTTACGACATTCTCGTCGCCGGTATCGGCGGCACCGGCGTCGTCACCATCGGCGCGCTCATCGGCATGGCCGCCCATCTCGAGGGCAAGGGCTGCTCGGTGCTGGACATGACCGGCCTCGCGCAGAAGGGCGGCGCGGTGTTGAGCCACATCCGCGTCGCGCGCGCCCCGGAGGCGATCCACGCCGCGCGCATCACCGCCGGCGGCGCGCAACTGCTGCTCGGCTGCGATATCGTCGTCGCCGCTTCGCCCGACGGGCTTTCACGGCTCAGGAGCGGCGCGAGCCGCGCCGTCATCAATCACCACCAGACCATCACCGGCGCCTTCACCCGCGACCCCGACCTCGCCTTCCCGCGCAGCGAGCTGATGCGGCAGATCGCCGCCGCGACCGGTGACGACAAGGCCGACTTCATCGACGCGACGCGGCTCGCCACCGCGCTCCTCGGCGACGCGATCGCGACCAACCTGTTCCTCACCGGCTATGCCTCCCAGCAGGGCCTGCTCCCGGTCTCGCCGGCGGCGATCGAGCGCGCCATCGAGCTCAACGCCGTCGCCGTCGAAGCCAACCGGCGCGCCTTCCGCTGGGGGCGCTGGGCGGCGCTCGACCGCGCCGCGGTGGAGCGCATCGCCGCGCCGACGGCGCCGCAGCAGGAGCGCCTCGCCGAGACCCTCGATGAGATCATCGCGCGGCGCGTCGATTTCCTGACGCGCTACCAGGATCGCCCCTACGCCGCCCGCTACGAGCGGGCGGTGCGGCGCGTCGAGACGGCCGAGCGGCAGCGCACGCCCGGCGCCGCGGGCCTCGCCGAGGCGGTGGCGCGCAACCTCTTCAAGCTGATGGCCTACAAGGACGAGTACGAGGTGGCGCGGCTCTATACCGACGGCGGCTTCCTGCGCGCGCTGCATCGGCAGTTCGAGGGCGATTTCACCCTCGAGTTCCATCTCGCGCCGCCGCTTTTCGCCGAGCGCGATCCCGTCACCGGCCATTTGAAGAAGCGGCGCTATGGCCCCTGGATGCTGCGCGCCTTCGGCCTGCTGGCGAAGCTCAAATTCCTGCGCGGCACCAGGCTCGACCCGTTCGGCCGAAGCGACGAGCGCCGCGGCGAGCGCGCGCTCATCGGCGAGTACGAGGCGCTCATCGACGAGCTCCTGGCCGGGCTCGGCCGCGACAACCACGCGCTCGCCCTCGAGCTTGCCGCCATCCCCGAGCAGATTCGCGGCTTCGGCCACGTCAAGGAGGCGAGCCTCGCCGCGGCGCGCGCCAAGCAGGCGAAGCTCATCGACGCCTTCCGCGCCCCGCCCGCGCCGCACGCGATTGCGGCGGAGTAGCGCGCCCATCGCTCGGCTAGTACCTGGAATCAGAAGCGTCAGGTACAATTCGCCCCCACCTCACCCCAACCCTCTCCGCCCCACTGGGGCGGAGAGGGAGGGACCCGCGCAGCGGGAGGGTGAGGTGGGGCGAATCGCCGATGGGCGATCGTCGGCCGCGGGCGCTCCAGCAACGACAGGGAGTCAGCCATGATCACC
>JASHTP010000379.1 GCA_030040495.1 Alphaproteobacteria bacterium | reverse complement strand
GCGCTCGAACGGCCAGGCCCAGAAGCAGCGCTCGCCAGGCATCACCGTCTCGCCGCGCGCATTGACGGCGACGAGCGCGCCGACCACGAGCCCGTCCGGCGTCGCCGCCGAGACGCTGCCGAGCCCGCCTTTGAGCGCGCCCGCCTTGGCGCCGAAGCCGGCGCCTTCGTTGCCGAGGGCGAAGCCGACATCGAGGGCGGCGCAGGCGGCGCGGGCGAGCGCGGCGTAAGGCGGCGTCTCGCCCCAATCCTTGTCGCCGCCATTGAGGAGGTCGAAGAGAATCGCCGAAGGCACGATCGGCACGCGCGCCGTGCCGACGGGAAAGCCGCGGCCGCGCGCGGCGAGCCAGGCCATCGCCGCCGAGGCCGCCTCGAGGCCGAAGGCGGAGCCGCCGCTCAGCACCACCGCATCGACGGTGTCGACCAGGCAGGTCGGGTCGAGCGCGTCGGTCTCGCGCGTCCCCGGCGCGCCGCCACGGACATCGACCGCCGCCACCGCCGGCCGCTCGGCGAGCACCACGGTGACGCCGCTGCGCACCCGCCCGTCGGCGGCGTTGCCGACGCGGATGCCGGCGACGTCGGTGATGAGGTTGCGCGGACCCGGTTCGGCGGTCATGGGCCGATTGTCGCCGACGGCGCCGCCTGAGACAATGTCGCATGCTCCTCCTTCGCGCTCTCCCCCTCGCCCTTCTCCTCCTCGCCGGTCCCGCCCTGGCGCAGGCGCCGCCGGAAGGGGCGACGCTGCACACCCGGCAGCAGGCCGCCTTCGGCCGCCGCGACATGGTGGCCGCCGCCAATCCGCTGGCCGCCGCCGCCGGCCGCGACATGCTGCGGCGGGGCGGCAGCGCCGTCGACGCGGCGATCGCGACGCAGCTCGTCCTCAACCTGGTGGAGCCGCAATCCTCCGGCCTCGGCGGCGGCGCCTTTCTCGTCTACTGGTCGGCGGCGGAGCATCGCGTCGACACCTTCGACGGCCGCGAGACCGCGCCCGCGGCGGCGCGCCCGGACCGCTTCCTGGGAGCCGACGGCGCGCCGCTCGCCTTCTACAGCGCGGTCGTCGGCGGCCGCTCCGTCGGCGTCCCGGGCCTGCTCAGGATGCTGGAGCTGGCGCATCGCCGCTATGGCAAGCTCCCCTGGCGCACGCTCTTCGCCCCGGCGATCGATCTCGCCGAGCGCGGCTTCGCCCCGTCGCCGCGGCTCGCGATGCTGCTCGCCCGCGACCGCTTCCTGCGCCTCGACGCGCCGGCGCGGCGCTATTTCTATCGCGCCGACGGGACGCCGCGGACGCGCCTCGTCAATCCCGCGCTCGCCGCCACCTTGCGGGCGATCGCCGCACGCGGCGCCGAGGCCTTCTATTCCGGGCCGATCGCCGCCGACATCGTGCGCACCGTCGACGAAGCGCCGGGCAATCCCGGCGACCTCACCCTCGCCGATCTCGCCCAGTATCGGGCGCGCGAGCGCGTGCCGGTCTGCGGCCTCTATCGCACCTACCGCCTCTGCGGCATGGGCCCGCCGAGCTCCGGCGCGGTGACCTTGCTCGAGCTGGTCGGGATGCTGCAGCGCTTCGACCTGGAGCGGCTCGCGCCGGGCTCGGTCGACGCGGTGCATCTCTTCGCCGAGGCCGGCCGGCTCGCCTATGCCGACCGCGACCGCTTTCTCGCCGACGCGGATTTCGTCCCGGTGCCGGTGCCGGGGCTGATCGATCCCGCCTACCTCGCCGCGCGCGCGCGGCTCATCGACCCCCAGCGCGCCGCATCCGGCCCGGTGCCGCCGGGCGACCCGCCGGGAAGCCATGCGGCGAACTGGGGCGAAGGGCTCGTGCCGGAGCTGCACGGCACCAGCAACATCGCCATCGTCGACGGCGCCGGGGATGCGCTCGCCATGACGACGACGATCGAGAATGCCTTCGGCTCGCGGCTGATGGTGCGGGGCTTCCTGCTCAACAACGAGCTCACCGACTTCTCCTTCGTGCCCGAGCGGGACGGTCGGCCGGTGGCGAACCGGGTCGAGCCGGGCAAGCGGCCGCGCAGCGCCATGGCGCCGACCCTGGTCTTCGACGGCGACGGCAGGCTCGTGCTGGCGGTGGGCTCGGCCGGCGGGCCGGCGATCATCAACGACGTCGCCAAGACCATCCTCGGCGTCATCGCCTGGCACCAGGATCTGCAGCAGGCGATCGACCTGCCCGACGACGGCAACCGCAACGGCGCCACCGAGATCGAAGCCGGGCCCGAGGCCGCGGCGCTGGCGGCGGCGCTCGAAGGGCGCGGCCACAAGGTCGAGATCAGCGATCGGCCGAGCGGGCTCAGCGGCGTGCTGGTGACGAAGCGTGGCCTCGAAGGCGCCGTCGATCCGCGCCGCGACGGCGCCGCGCTCGGCGATTGAGGGGCAGCGCGCCTCAGCGCATCTTCGATTTCAGCGTGATCGTCGCGCCGTCGACGGCGAAGCGGCCATAGCCCTGATGGTGGATGGTCTTGGGATGCTTCTGCGCGGAATCGATCCAGGCCTCGACCACCTCGAGGATGAAGAGGTTGTAGGCGTTCACCAGGCGCCGGTCGGCGACGCGGCATTCGAGATTGGCGAAGCACTCGGCGACCAGCGGCGGCGCGACGCGCGCCGGCGGCGCCTTGGTCAGGCCGAAGGCGGCGAACTTGTCGATGTCGCGGCCCGAGGAATTGCCGATCTTCACCACCTTGGTCGCGAGCTTGCGCGCCGGAATGGCGATCACGCATTCGCCCGTCGCCTTGAGCGCGGCGAAGCTGTAGTTGTTGCCGCTGACCACGCAGGCGACCAGCGGCGGCTCGAACTCGACCATCATGTGCCAGGACATGGTCATGAGGTTGGCGCGCCCCTGGCGCGCCGTCGCGAGCAGCACCACCGGCCCGGGCTCGAGCAGCTGATAGACTTTCGCCAGCGGCAGCTTCCTCATCGCCGCTAGGCGTCGTTGGCGGCGGCGGGCGCGGCGCCCGGTCCGTCGAGGATGCGGATGTTTCGCGCCGTCACCGCGCCGCCGCAGACCGAGCAGCACATCACGGGATCGAAGACGTGGCCGCACGCACGGTGCTCGTAGAGCTTGGGCGGGCCGCGCTCGCCCGCCATGTGCGCGTCGCCCCAGCGCACCAGCGCCAGCAGCACGGGGTTGAGGTCGAGCCCCTTCTCGGTGAGCCGGTACTCGTAGCGAAGCGGCCGCTGCCGATAGGCGACGCGCGCCAGCACGCCGGCCTCGACCAGCTTGCGCAGCCGGTCGGCGAGGACGTGGCGGGTGATGCCGAGCCGCGCCTGGAACTCCTCGAAGCGCCGCACCCGGAGGAAGCAGTCGCGCAGGATCAGCAGGCTCCAGCGGTCGCCGACCACCGAGACGGTGCGCGCCACCGAGCAGGCTTCCCGCTCCAGCTCCGCCCACCGCATGGCAGCCTTCTCCGTTTGGGCGTTTGACAAGTTCCGTTTCGGAACGCACCATAGCAAAGTTCCGTTTCGGAACTCAAGAGGAGGCGCCGATGGCCGGAATGGTCGAGTTCTATTTCGACTATGGCAGCCCTTATTCCTATATCGCCCATTGCCGCCTGCCGGAGCTGCTGCGGCGCACGGGAGCCCGGGCGGAGTACCGGCCGATGCTGCTCGGCGGCGTGTTCCAGCTCACCGGCAACAGCAGCCCGGCGCTCAACGAGCTCAAATGGGCGCACAGCAACCGCGACCTCGAGCGCCACACCGTCAAATACGCGATCCCGTTCCAGCGCAACCCCTATTTCGTCGTCAACACGCTGAAGCTGATGCGCGGCGCCGTCGTCGCCAAGGCCGAAGGCTATCTCGACCGCTACAGCGACGCGGCCTTCGCCGGCATGTGGCGCGACGCGCGCAAGATGGACGAGGACGAGGTCGTCGCCGGCGTGCTGCGCGAGGCCCGGCTCGACGACCGCCACATCCTGGCGCGCATCGCCGAGGACGACGTCAAGCGGACGCTCAAGGCCTGGACCGAAGCGGCGGTGGCGCGCGGCGTCTTCGGCGCGCCCAGCTTCTTCGTCGGCGACGAGATGTTCTTCGGCCAGGACCGCCTCGACTTCGTCGCCGACGCGCTCCAGGGCCGCCCCTACCGGAAGGCGACGTGAGCGCGGGAGGCACGGGATGAGCGAGCGCGGAACGGCATTGGTGGTCGGCGTCGGCGCCAGCAACGGCGTCGGCGCGGCGACGGCGCGGCGCTTCGCCCGCGACGGGCTCTCGGTCTTCATCGTCGGCCGCACGCCGGAAAAGCTCGAGCGCGTCGCGGCGGAGATCCGCGCCGCCGGCGGCAAGGCCGAGATGCTGATCGGCGACGCCACGCGCGAGGCCGAGGCGCAGCGCTTCGTCGCCGCGGCCGAGGCCGAGGCGCCGCTCGCCGTCGCGCTCCACAATGCCGGCAGCAACCGGCAGGACAGCATCCTGGAGCTCGCGCAAGCCGATTTCGAGCAGCTCTGGCGCGATCATTGCCTCGGCGGTTTCCTGGTGGGCCGCGAGGTCGCGCGCCGCATGGTGCCGCGCGGCCGCGGCACCATCCTGTTCGCCGGCGCCTCGGGCTCGCTGCGCGGCCGCGCCGGCTTCGCCGCCTTCGCCGTGGCCAAGGCCGCGCTGCGCGCGCTGGCGCAGAGCATGGCGCGCGAGCTCGGGCCCAAAGGCATCCATGTCGCCCATCTCGTCGTCGATGGCGGCATCGACGGCGCGCGGCTGCTCCAGCGCTTTCCGCAGCTGCGCGACCAGCGCGGCCCCGACGGGCTGGTGAGCCCCGAGGCGATCGCCGAGACCTATTGGCAGATCCATCGCCAGCCGCGCAGCGCCTGGACGCAGGAGATCGATCTGCGTCCCTGGGCCGAGAGCTTCTGACATGGCCGAGGCGGACGACGCGCCGATCTTTTTCCGCGACGGCGCGCGCTGGCAGCCGCATGAAATCGCCACCGGGCCCTTCCGCGGGCTCCATGGCGGCGCCGTCTCGGGCCTCGTCGTCGCCGAGATGGAGCGCGAAGGGCGCGAGCACGGCCTCGGCATGCTGCTCAGCGCCAGCGTGCTGCTGCTACGGCCGGCGCCGCTGGCGCCGCTCGCGACCCGGAGCGAGCTGCTGCGCAAGGGCGGGCGCGCGGGCGCGCTCGAGACCGTGCTGATCGCCGACGACAAGCTCATCGCCAAGGGCATGGCATCCTTCGTCGCCGTCGAGAAGGTGACGGGCGTGCCGGCCGAGCCGCCGCTCGCCGCCGACCCCGCTTCGCTGCCGCCCTGGCCGATGCATCCGCGCTTGCGCCACAAGACGCTGTTCGACGCGCTCGATTTGCGCCACGACGAGCAGGGCCGCATCTGGGGCCGGCTGAAGCGGCCGATGGTGCCGTTCGCCACCTCGCTCGCCGCCGCCTTCGCCATCGCCGACAACGGCCAGCCCTTCTCGCTCGGCGGCGACCCCACGCTGCTCAAGCGCTTCACCTTCCCCAACATCGACATCGCGCTGCACCTGTCGCGGCCGCCGCAGCCGGGCTGGATCGGCGTCAAGGCGCGCTCCGACTGGCGTCCGGACGGCATGGGGCTCACCGAATCCGAGCTCTTCGACGAGACCGGCCGCATCGGCCGCTGCTGCCAGACCATCGTGCTGGTGCCGCGCACGCAGGAGGGTTGACCATGGCGAAGCAGGCCGCGCTCATCGTCGGCGCCGGCGACGCGCTGGGCGGCGCCATCGCCCGGCGCTTCGCGCGCGAAGGCATGGTCGCCTGCGTCGTCCGCCGCCATGGCGAGAAGCTCGCGCCTTTGGTCGAGGCGATCCGCGCCGCAGGCGGCGAGGCGGTCGCCTTCGGCGTCGACGCGCGCAAGGAGGAGCAGGTGCAGGATCTCGTGGCGCGCATCGAGCGCGAGCTCGGCACGCTCGAAGTCGCCATCTTCAACATCGGTGCCAATGTGCGCTTTCCCATCCGCGAGACGACGAGCCGCGTCTACTTCAAGGTCTGGGAGATGGGCTGCTTCGCGGGATTCCTCACCGGCCGCGAGGCGGCGAAGGTGATGGCGCCGCGCGGCCGCGGCACCATCCTCTTCACCGGCGCCAGCGCCAGCCTGCGCGGCCGCGAGGGCTTCGCCGCCTTCGCCGGCGCCAAGCACGCGCTGCGCGCGCTGGCGCAGAGCATGGCGCGCGAGCTCGGGCCGCTCGGCATCCACGTCGCCCATACCGTCATCGACGGCGCCATCGACACCGCCTTCATCCGCGACAATTTCCCCGAGCGCTACGCGCTCAAGTCGCAAGACGGCATTCTCGACCCCGACGCCGCCGCCGAGAATTACTGGCTGCTGCACCGCCAGCCGCGGAGCGCCTGGACGCACGAGCTCGATCTGCGTCCATGGATCGAGGCCTGGTAACGCGATCTCGCCTTGTCGCCGCGACATCGCCGGCTACACTCGCCGCCGCCATGGCGGACGATCCCAAGACGCGCCCGACGATCACCCTGCAGCCCGGCCGCCACCGGCGCGCCGAGGCCGGGCATCCCTGGGTCTATTCCAACGAGGTGACCATGGACGCGGCGGCGAAGGCGCTGCCGCCGGGCACCCTCGTCAGCCTGCGCAGCGCCGGCGGCGATGCGCTCGGCGTCGCCAGCTTCAACCCGCACACGCTGGTGAGCGCGCGCCTCCTCGAGCGCGACCTGAAGCGCCGCATCGACCGCGACTTCCTCGCCGAGCGGCTCGAGCGCGCGCTGGCGCTGCGCCGCCGGCTCTATGGCGAGCCCTACTACCGCCTCGTCCATGCCGAGGCCGACGGGCTGCCCGGCCTCGTCGCCGACCGCTACGGCGAGGCGCTGACCTTGCAGCTCAACACCGCCGGCATGGCGCGGCTCGAAGCCGAGCTCGTCGCCGCCTGCGACGCGGTGCTGGCGCCGGGCGCGATCGTGCTGCGCAACGACAGCCCGGCCCGCGCGCTCGAAGGTCTCGACAGCGAGCTGCGCCTCGCCAAGGGCGAGATCGCCGGGCCGGTCGAACTCGTCGAGAACGGCGCGCGCTTCCTCGCCGATCCCCGCGAGGGCCAGAAGACCGGCTGGTTCTTCGACCAGCGCGACAATCGCCGCTTCGTGGCATCGCTCGCCGCGGGCGCGCGCGTGCTCGACCTTTACTGCTACAGCGGCGGCTTCGCCGTGCAGGCGGCAATGGGCGGCGCCGACGCGGTGCTGGCGCTCGACCGCTCCGAGGCGGCGCTGGCGCTCGCGGCGGCGGCGGCCGATCTCAACCGCGTGGGCGAACGCTGCCGCTTCCAGCGCGCCGACGCCTTCGGCGAGCTGGCGCGGCTCGGCGCGGCCGGCGAGCGCTTCGACCTGGTGATCGCCGATCCGCCCGCCTTCGTGAAGTCGAAGAAGGATCTGGGGCCCGGCCTGCGCGGCTATCGCAAGCTGGCGCGGCTCGCGGCGAGCCTGGTGGCGCCGCAGGGCGTGCTCTTCATCGCCTCCTGCTCGCACAATGTCGAGCCGCCCGATTTCGCCGAGGCGGTGCGGCGCGGCCTCGAGGATGCCGGCCGTGGCGGCCGCATCCTGCGCAGCGCCGGCGCCGCGCCCGACCACCCCGTCCATCCCTGGCTGCCGGAAAGCGCCTATCTGAAGAGCCAGGTGCTGGTGCTCGACTAATTCGGGTCAAAGCAGCTTCGCGTCGTTGAGCGACCAGTCGAATTCGTCGCCGGCGACGCGCGTCTCCCGCGCCAGCGCCTCGGCCAGCGGCGGCGCCGCGTAGCGCCGGAGATGGGCGATGACGCCGCGGTCGCCGTCGCCGAAATCCGCCTCGTACCAGCGATAGAGCGAGGAGACGATGAGCCGGCCGCGCTCGATGCGCGCGCCGCGCGGCGCGTTGACGAAGGCGCGCGCCGCCCGGTCGAGCACCGCGTCGGTCGCCGCCGCGGTGAAGGCGCGCGGCTGCAGGTCGGGCGAGCCGAGCGCCGCGTAGTTGAGCGCGTAGTGGAGGCGGGGGTCGCGCCAGAGCGGGCGCAGAATGCGGTGCTCGACATCGTCGAGGCCGACCTCCTCGCCCTCGATGTGGATGAGCTTCTGGCGCCAGGGGCCGCGGCCTTGATCGAGGCGGATGTCGAGGATGGTGGCGACGGGATAGTGCTCGAGCACCGTGCGCACGGTGAGCGCGTTATAGAGATTGATCCAATAGGCGCGCTGCTCGACGCGGCGATAGGCGGTGATCGGCGTCCCGCCCAGCGCGGCGATATAGACCGAGAGCGTCTCGCGGTCGGCGGGGAGCACGCGGCGATA
>JASHTP010000378.1 GCA_030040495.1 Alphaproteobacteria bacterium | reverse complement strand
GAAATTTGCGATGCAAGCGCTGCCAAGACCGGCGTCGGCCCATTAAGTCGATTACCCCGCCGCGGCACCGCTGGTTGAACCGCGCAAGGTGCGAGCGTCGAGCACCTGGCGATACATGCGCTCGAGCGCCTCGCCCACCGGCTTCACCGCGAAATGAGATTCGACGAGCCTCCTGGCGCGCGCCGCGCGGTCGAGGGCGATCGAATAGGAGTCCCAGACCGAGGACAGGCCACGCAGCACCGACTGCTCGTCGGCCTCGACGACGCAGGCGGCATCGGCGAGAAGAAGCTGCTTCCAAATCCCAATGCAATCGGTCATGACGATGGGCGTGCCGGTCATCATCGCCTCCGCCACGGTGCGCCCGAAATTCTCGCCGCGCGAGGGGACAACGAAGAGCTTCGCCAGCTTGTAGGCGGCGATGCGGGCCGGCCCGTCGAGCATGCCCGTGAAGTGCACCTTGTCGCCAAGCCGCAATTCGCCAACCAGGGCGTGAAGCTTCGCCTCCTCACCGGAATCGGGGCCGGCGATCACGAAGTCGACCTCGGGCCGCGTCTTGGCGAATTCGGCAAACGCGCGGATGGCGATGTCCGCGCCCTTTTTCCAGGCGAGCCGGCCGAGGAAGAGGATGAAATCCGGCCTTACGCCGAATTTCGCGAGAAAGCCCGGGTCGGGCTGCCCCTCGAATTCCTCCGGCCTGATCGGCAGCGGGATGACCCATCCGTTCAAATTCGCGCAGTTGGACAAGCGCCGCTCGTCGTCGGAGGTGTAGTGGATGGCCGCCGCCGCCGCCGTCACCCGGTCCTGAAACAGTTTTCCCAGGATCCATTTCGGCACTCTCTTCCGGTTGCGGATGACGGGGTCGAACGTGCCATGCGGACGCAGGATATAGGGAACCCCGGGCTCGGCAGCGTAGCGATAGACGATCCAATCCGGGGGAAGATAGAGAGAATGCAGATGGACGATGTCGAACGAAGCGATGGTGTTCCGGATATAGGTCGCCATCGCGTCCGAGTACTGAAGCTGGGGCGGGCCTACGACCGGGAAGACGATGACCTTGATCCCCGCCTTCAGGTACTCCCTGTGATCCACGCTCGGACCGCCTAAATCCGTCGCGCAGATCGTGACGTCGTGACCTCGCGTCAGGGCCGCGAGGGCCAGGTCGAAGACGGCGCGCGCCGGCCCCCCTGACGCCGCTTCGATGCTCGGCACGACGTGAAGGATCCGCAGCGGCGCCGCCCCCTCTGTCGCGGGAGGCGGGTTGCGCCTGCCGATCTTTTGCTCGAGATGGGCCGAAAGCCGGACGGCGAGCGCAACCGCCGGAAAGGTCGGGTTCGCCTGCCCGGACGTGCAGAACACCGAGCTGCCGGCAATGAAAAGATTGTCGAAATCGAACACCCGGCAGTCCGCATCCACCACGCCATCGGCGGGTCGGCGTGCCATCCGCGTCGTCCCGATCTGATGCAGACCGTCCGCCGAGCAGGCGCCGGACGTTTCCACGAATTGATCGCGCGGCACCCGGAAGTCGAGGGTGCCGAGCCGCGCATCGCGCAGGCAGCGATCGAGCACCTCATGGGCCTCATAGACGGCGTCGATATCCTCGGGCGCGAATTCGAGCCGGACCGCGGCGCGGCACATGCCGAGACCGTCGCGCTCGTCGACCAAGCCTACCCGGTTGTCCGCCCGCGGCCGCTGCTCGCCATGGTAATGCAGGCGATAGAACCCTCGCTCGTTCACCTCGAACCAACGCGGGACCCGTCGCCTCGTGCGGAGCCGCTGCCTGACGAAATCGCTGCCGCCGCGAACCACCCCGGGCAAATCCTTGATGCAATTCCGCACATGCGCGAGATAATCGGGAGTGCCCGACAACTCGGCCCGGCGCAGCGCTTCGGGAATGAGCGCCGCTCCGACGCCGGGCAGGTTCAACAAGAGGAAGGCGAGCGACAGGAACCCGCTCTGATGCGACGCGTCGCCGAGGCGGGGATTGCCGGGAAAGAAGGCGATGTTCGGCAGCCGGTGCCTTTGCTGCAGGTCGCTCGAGAGCGTCAGGCGCGCCCGGCTCGCCGACGTCGCGTGGCTCTCGAACTTGAAGCGCCGGGCGTCCTGCCAGGAGGCGAACCTGATGTCGGCAATCGCCCCCGAAATATGCCCCATGTAGAAGCGCCCGAGCGTCCCCGCCGGCCCGCCGAAGAGCTGCGGCTGCCGCGCCCGGACGTTGAGCAGGAGACGCGCCGTCTCGACGCCGCCGAGCGCCAGGACGTAACACTTGGCGCCGCGAAACGCGACCCTCGTGCTGTGGTTCGCAACAATCAGCCCGGAGACCGCGCGACGTTCCGCGTCAAGCTCGATATCGACCACCGTGGCGTCCAGCACGAAGCGGACGCGCTCGAAGGCGCCGAATTCGCGGAGCCGCGTGTGGATGCGCGTCTCGTTGGCCCAGACCTCGAGATCGCCGAGCCGCAGATCCTCCGTCCGCTCGCCATCGATCCTGCGGAAGATCCCGGTCCCGACCCCGATCAGCTCCGCGGCGCGGGGGTAGAAACGGGAGACGTCGCCATACGAGATCGGCCAGCCGCTGTTCGGGATATAGTCCCGCGCCGCGAAATCGATCTCCTCAAGCTCGGTGCATCGGCCGCCCCACAGCCAGGATGTGCCGCCCAGGGCGCGACAGGTCGCGCGCGACATCGCCTCGTGGAAGCGCGGCGTCTCGATGACGGCATCCGACAAGGCTTGCGGCTTCGAGCGCGGGCTGCGCAAGCCGGATTCGAGCACGACGACGGACAGCCCCCGCTCCA
>JASHTP010000377.1 GCA_030040495.1 Alphaproteobacteria bacterium | reverse complement strand
TCTACATGGCCACCCTCGCCGCCATTCGCTGCAACCCCGTCATCAAGCCCTTCTACGCCCGGCTGCGCGCTGCCGGTAAGCCCGCCAAGCTCGCCCTCGCTGCCGCCGCTCACAAGCTCCTCACAATCCTCAACGCCATGCTCAGGGACAAAACCACGTGGCAAAGCGCTTGACCCGCAACACAGTCGCTCCGTGGTCGATCTTTTTGATCAACTCTTGCGCAGCGCCTTGGCGAGGCGCAGGCGCAGCGCATTCAGCTTGATGAAGCCTTCGGCGTCGCGCTGGTCGTAGACCTGGTCCTCTTCGAAGGTGACGTGCGCGAGGCTGTAGAGGCTCTTGGGCGATTTGCGCCCGACGACGCGGGCAAGGCCCTTGTAGAGCTTGAGGCGCACCGTGCCTTCGACGTTCTCCTGGCTCTGGTCGATCAGCGCCTGCAGCATCAGCCGCTCCGGCGCGAACCAGAAGCCGTTGTAGACGAGCTCGGCATAGCGCGGCATCAGCTCGTCCTTGAGATGCGCGGCGCCGCGGTCGAGCGTCAGGCTCTCGATGCCGCGATGCGCGGCGTGCAGCATGGTGCCGCCCGGGGTCTCGTAGACGCCGCGCGACTTCATGCCGACGAAGCGGTTCTCGACCAGGTCGAGCCGGCCGATGCCGTGCCGGCCGCCGAGCTCGTTGAGCCGCGTGAGCAGCCCGGCCGGCGACAGCGTCTTGCCGTCGACCGAAACCGCGTCGCCGCGCTCGAAGCCGATCTCGACATAGTCGGGCTTGTCCGGCGCCGCCTCGGGCGCCACCGTGCGGCTGTAGACGAACTCCTCGGGCTCGATCCAGGGATCCTCGAGCACCTTGCCCTCGGCCGAGATGTGCAGCAGGTTGGCGTCGGTGGAGAACGGCGCCTCGCCGCGCTTGTCGCGCGGAATCTCGATCTGATGCTTCTCGGCGTACTCGATCAGCTTGGTGCGCGAGGTCAGGTCCCATTCGCGCCACGGCGCGATCACCTTGATGTCGGGCTTCAGCGCGTAATAGCTCAGCTCGAAGCGCACCTGGTCGTTGCCTTTGCCGGTGGCGCCGTGCGCCACGGCGTCGGCGCCGACCGCTTCGGCGATCTCGATCTGGCGCTTGGCGATGAGCGGGCGCGCGATCGAAGTGCCGAGCAGGTACTGGCCTTCGTAGAGCGCGTTGGCGCGGAACATCGGGAAGACGAAGTCGCGCACGAATTCTTCGCGCAGATCGTCGATGAAGATCTCCTTGATCCCCATCCGCTCCGCCTTGCGCCGCGCCGGCTCGAGCTCCTCGCCCTGGCCGATATCGGCGGTGAAGGTCACGACCTCGCAGCGGTAGGTTTCCTGCAGCCAGCGCAGGATCACCGAGGTGTCGAGCCCGCCGGAATAGGCCAGCACGACCTTCTTCACCGTGCCGCTCATGACGCAACAACGCCTTTCGAGGGGTGCGAGGACCGGGCGCGAGTATAAGTGGCGCGCGCCCTTCGGCAAGGGGCGGAGCCGGCGCTAAAGCCCGGCGTTCCCGCGGGTTTTCCGGACGGGGAACAGAAGGTCGAGGACGCGCCCGTAGCGCACCGGCAGCAGCCGGGCGAGCGCCGCCAGCAGCCTCGCATCGGGGCCGATGATGATGCGCTGCCGGTCGCGCCGGATGCCGCTGAGGATGCGCTCGGCGGCGCGCGCCGGCGTGGTGCGCGCCATCCGGTCGAAGCGCTCGCGGCGCCCGGCGTCGATTTTCGCCGGCAGGCGCGCGCTGCGCGCGAGGTCGGTCTTGATGCCGCCGGGATGGACGGTGGTGACGCGGATCGCGCCGCGGCCGAGCTCGTGGCGCAGCGCCTCGCTGAAGCCGCGCAGCGCGAAGGCGCTCGCCGCATCGGCCGACCGGCCGGCCACGGCGACGATGCCGAAAATGCCGGAGATGGTGACGATATGCGCCTGCCGTTCGGTCCGCAGCAGCGGCAGGAAGAGCCGCGCGCCGTACACCGCGCCCCAGAAATCGACGTCCATCAGCCGGCGCATGTCGTCGATCGCGAGCGCCTCGAAGGCGCCGCCGAGCGCCGCGCCGGCATGGCTGATCAGCAGCTGGGCGCGGCCATGCGCCTTCTTCACCTCGTCGCGGAACCGCGTCATCGCCGCGAGATCGGCGACGTCGACGGCATGGCTCGAGACCGTGCCGGCGCCCGCCCGCTTGGCGTCGCCCGCGGTGACGGCGACGGCGTGCGCGTCCTTGTCGGCGAGCGCCAGCGCGCAGCCTTCGCGCGCCAGCGCCAGCGCCAGCGCGCGGCCGATGCCGCTGCCGGCGCCGGTGACGACGGCGACGGTTCCCTTGACGATCTGCATGGCTCTTGCTCCCCGGCGCGCCGACCTTGGCGGCCGGGCGGGCTCGGGTCAACCGGCGCCCGGCTTCGCCTAGGCAACCGGGCGCGCATGGAGTAGGCTCGTTTCTGGGGCGATCCCCCTATTGGTCAACTGCTAAACTGGGCGATGGCGGTTGTGGCGGTGAAGACGCGCGACAGGATCCTCAAGGCGGCGCTCGGCCTCTTCAACGAGCGCGGCGAGGCGCATGTCTCGCTCGCCCAGATCGCCGGCCGGCTCGGCATCAGCGAAGGCAATCTCTGGTATCATTTCCGCACCAAGCGCGACCTGGTCGCCGCGCTCTTCGCCGAGCTCGAGGAGCGCATCGACCGCAACCTCTCGCGCGAGCCGGCCTCGGCCGGGAGCGACCTCGCCGATTTCGGCGACTATGCGCGCCAGAGCTTCCGCGACATCTGGGAATACCGCTTCCTCTACCGTCAGCGCTTCGACCCC
>JASHTP010000376.1 GCA_030040495.1 Alphaproteobacteria bacterium | reverse complement strand
CGAGCGCGAAGGCGAGCGTCTCGCCGTCGGCGCCCAGCGTCACCAGCCGCTCATGCCAAGCCGCGGCGCCGCGCACCAGCTGGCGGATCGGCAGCGCGTCGAGGAACTCGTTGGCGACCAGGATCAGCGGCCCGTCCGGCAGCTCGGCGATGCTCTCGTGCCAGCTCGGGCTCGCCGCGGCGAGCGCGGCGGCCTGGCTGCGGCGCAGCACCCGGCTGGTCTCGACGAGGTGCAAGCTGAGCGCGCGGCCGAGATCGGGCACCGCCTTGAGCGCGCGCAGCGCGTCGGCCATCAGCGTGCCGCGGCCGGGGCCGAGCTCGGCGAGGACGACGCGGTCGGGCCGGTCCATCTTGTCCCAGGCGTCGGCGCACCAGAGGCCGACCAGCTCGCCGAAGACCTGGCTCACCTCGGGCGCGGTGATGAAATCGCCGCGCGCCCCCAGCGGATCGCGCGTCGTGTAATAGCCGAGGCGCGGATGGAGCAGCGCCTCCTGCATGAAATCGGCGATCGTCAGCGGGCCGGCCGCGCGGATGCGTTGCCCCAGCAGCCGCGCGAGCGCGTTCACGCGCCGGCCGCGACGGGCTTCGCCCGCAGCACCAGCCACAGCCCGATGAACAGCAGCGGCACGGAGAGGAGCTGGCCCATGGTGATGCCCCAGAAGAGGAATCCCAGCTGCGGGTCGGGCTGGCGGAAGAACTCGACGGTGATGCGCGCGAGGCCGTAGCCGATGAGGAAGACGCCGCTGACCGCGCCCGGCCGCCGGCGCAGCCCGCGATGCTGGCAGAGCCAGAGTACGCCGAAGAGGACGAGCCCTTCGAGCGCCGCCTCGTAGAGCTGGCTCGGGTGGCGCGGCAGATGCTCGGGATCGCTCGGGAAGATCATCGCCCAGGGCACGTCGCTGACGCGGCCCCAGAGCTCGTCGTTGATGAAGTTGGCGATGCGGCCGAAGAACAGGCCGATCGGCACCGCGCAGGTGATGATGTCGGCGAAGGCCAGCAGGTTGATCTTGCGCTGGCGGCAGAACAGCAGGATGGCGACGCAGACGCCGAGCGCCCCGCCATGGAACGACATGCCGCCGCGCCACAGGAAGAGGATCTCGATCGGATGCTGCAGATAATGGTCGAGATTGTAGAACAGCACATAGCCGGTGCGGCCGCCGAGCACGACGCCGAGCGTCGCCCAGACGAGGAAATCGTCGATGTCCTGCACCCGCGCCACCTGCGGCGGCCGCTTGGCCAGCGCCAGGCAATGGCGCCAGCCGATGACCAGCCCGGCGATGTAGGCGAGCGCGTACCAGCGCACCGCGAAGGGGCCCACCGACCAGCCGCCGACGGCGTAGGGGCCGAAGCGGAAGATGTCGGGATCGATGACGGGATAGGGGATGACGACCATCGGGCGCGCGGGCTTTCAGCGATAGGGATCGGCGGCGGCGAGATAGGCCTGGACATAGTCGCGCACCCCGTCCTCGAGCGCAGTCGCGGGCTTGTCGTAGCCGGCGGCGCGCAGCCGCTCCATCCGCGCCTCGGTGAAGTACTGGTACTTGTCGCGGATCTCGACCGGCGTGTCGACGAATTCGATCTGCGGCTCGCGGCCGAGCGCGCGATAGACCGCGCCGGCGAGGTCGGCGAAGCTCCTCGCCGTGCCGCTGCCGACATTGAAGAGACCGCTGACGTCCGGCCGGTCGTAAAGCCACAGCATCATGTCGACGCCGTCGCGGACATAGACGAAGTCGCGCTGCTGCCCGCCGTCCGGCACGTCGGCGCGATGCGAGCGGAAGAGGCGCGCCGGCTCGCCCCGGGCGGCGCGCGGATAGAGCTGCGCCACGACGCTCTTCATCGCACCCTTGTGGTACTCGTTGGGGCCGTAGACGTTGAAGAATTTGAGCCCGACCCATTGCGTCGGGCGCTTGGCGTGCTGCTCGATCAGCCGCGCGACGCGCCGGTCGAAGAGGTGCTTCGACCAGCCATAGGCGTTGAGCGGCCGGAGCCGCGCCAGCGCCGTCGGCGCGGCGTCATCGTCGAAGCCGGCGCTGCCGTCGCCGTAGGTCGCCGCCGAAGAGGCGTAGATGAAGCGCGTCTCGGTCTCGGCGCACCAGTCCCAGAGCCGCTGCGAGAGCGTGAAGTTGCTGGCGACGATGAGGTCGGCGTCGGTCTCGGTGGTCGACGACACCGCGCCGAGATGGAAGACGATCTCGATCTCGCGCGCGTGCCGCTCGAGAAAAGGGAACAGCGCCTCCGGGGGCAGCAGCGCGGCGAGCGGCCGCTTGGCGAGGTTGCGCCACTTGTCGCCCTGGCCGAGCCGGTCGCAGACGACGAGATCCTGCTCGCCGCGCTCCTCGAGCGCCGCCGCCAGGTTCGAGCCGATGAAACCGGCGCCGCCGGTGATGACGATCATCGCGATTGGGGCCTCTGCCGCCGCGCCGCTGTTATAGGCACTGGCGGCGGCGCGTCAAATGAGGCGCCATCGAATTCGGCTTCGCCGGCTCCCATATCTGTGCTAGCCCAAACCTTCGTACGCGATCTTGTCGAGAGGAGTGCTGAGCCGCCATGCCGACCGAGAACCGCCTGCTCGACGATCTCGCCCGCGTTGCCACCGGCGCGCTCGGCGCGCTCACCGGCGTGCGCGACGAGTTCGAAACCCGCCTGCGCGACCAGTTCGAACGCATCCTCGGCCGCATGAATCTCGTTCGCCGCGAAGAGTTCGACGCGGTGCAGGCGATGGCCGCCAAGGCGCGCGCCGAGCAGGAGGCGCTGGCGGCGCGCGTCGCCGCGCTCGAGGCGCGGCTCGGCGTCGAAAGCGGCGCGCCGCAGCACCGGGCGCTGCGCTCGCG
>JASHTP010000375.1 GCA_030040495.1 Alphaproteobacteria bacterium | reverse complement strand
TCCAGGCACCCTGGAAACAGCACCGTCTGGCCGCGATCAACCCCCTCAACATAACGCTTCATCATGTCCTCCCGTCTATCCCTCGGGAATCACATGACGTCAGTCAGGTCAATCGCGTTTTCACACAGCCAGGGTCAGAAGCGGACGAACGTGCTCATCGACCTCAATGTCTGCTTCTGGCACATCTCAGACCTCCGGCGAGGTCGCGTCGATGCCCGCTATCCGGCGCAAAGCCGCCGCACAGGATCGCGGCTATGCCCTCCAGCGACATTGAGCGGAGCCCCCAAGCCGCCGCTCAGTCGAGCGGCACCTTCCCCGTATACTCGATGATATAGAGTCCGCCGGTCAGCCGGTCGTTGGCGTAGATCACGCCGTGCTCGTCCACGTACATGTCGTTTATCTGGATGGTGTGCGTCGGATTGCCCGGCGGCGCTTTGGGGATGACATAGCCGATCTCCACGGGATGCGAGGGATCGGCGATCGAATAGGCGCGCACTCCGCCATTGAAGTAGCTGCCGACCACGGTTCGCGTCAGCGTGCGCGAGGTGGCGATGGAGCGGTTCATGTCGATGTTGTGCGCGCCGAACCGTCCGCCCGCATGGCAGAGCGCGGCCTGGTCGTGCACCGGCGGGAAGGGCGCCAGCGGGTAGGGATGCCGCTCGTTCGATATGTCCCAGACCCAGTTGCGCTTCGGCCAGTCGGCGCAGCCATTCTCGACCGCCTCTTCGCTCTGGATGGCGATGCCGCGCGAGGGGATTGCCAGCACCGTGTGCGCGAAGCCGGCATCGAGCGCCTGCCAGGAGCGGCGGACGATCGCCGTCGGATGCGCCTTGTCGCTGATGTCGAGAATCACCCAGCCGCCGTCGATCCAGCCGATATAGGCCCGGTTCGGCTGGTCGGCCGGAATGGTGAGCGAGTGCATGCGGATGCCGCTGTCCGGCCATTCCACCCGCGGCGGCGGCTCGGCCGCGTCGCCGACGCGCGTGCCGGGAAGCCACCAGCGGCCCGCCTCGCGCGGGTGAGCGGGATCGGAGACGTCGACGATCATCAGGAACTGATCGTCCTTGGGATCGCGGGGCGTGAAGTCGCGCGCGCCGGTGGAGAGATAGGCGTAGTGCCCGTCGACGAACCAGACGAAGTGGACGCCGCGCGAATGCGGCCCCGAGGTGTCGAAATGCGAGAGCTGCTTGGGATGCGCGGGATCGCGGACGTCGTAGAGGTCGATCCCGGCATGCGGCTGACCCGGCTTCTCCGTCTGATGCGCGACGATCATCGTCGTTCCGGCGAGGCCGAGGGAATTGCAGCGCACATAGTCCGCCTCGACCGGGATCTGGGCGATGACGGAAGGCTGCTCCGGCTTGGTCACGTCGATGACGCTGAAGCACATCGGCGCCGATTCATGCGCGAGGAAGAGCACGCGGCGGCCGTCCGGATATTGCTGCAGCGCGAGCCCTTCGCCGCCCTTGCCGGCGCCGTTGAGCTCGCTGTGGCCGATGATGCGCATGTTGCTGGCCTCGGCCGCCGCAAGCCCGTCATCGGCGCGGGCGGGAAGCGCGCTCGCGAGCGCGGCGAGGACGCCGACCAGCACCGTGACAGGCTTCCACATCCGTTCCTCCCCCTTTGCGCGCGGCGTCGGTGCCGCCGCTCCCACCCTCGGACCATAGCGTGAATGATACGGCCGTCCAACCTCGGCGCGGGCGAGGCCGGCGCCGCGCCGCCTGCCGATCGGCTCCTAGCCCGGCCCGCAGATGCCGCTGAACTCGTCGAGGATGTCGCGATAGAGCCGGCGCTTGAACGGCACGATGAGCTGCGGCAGCTCGGCGGGCGCCACCCATTTCCAGGCGTCGAACTCGGGATGGTGCGTCATGAGGTCGATGTCGCGGTCCTCGCCGGTGAAGCGCATGGCGAACCATTTCTGCATCTGGCCGCGATAGCGCCCGCGCCACAGCCGGCCGGCGACCTCCGGCGGCACCTCGTAGCTGAGCCAGCCGCGCGTCTCGGCGAGGATCTCGGCCTTGTCGGTGCCGACCTCCTCCTTGAGCTCGCGCAGCGCCGCCTGCCGCGGCGTCTCGCCGCGGTCGATGCCTCCCTGCGGCATCTGCCAATTGTCGCCGGCCACGTCGGTGCGGCGGCCGACGAAGACGCGGTTGCGGCGGTCGAGCAGCATGATGCCGACTCCCGGCCGATAGCCCCGCGCGCGCGCCGCCTCGACCTCGTCGCTCACTTCGCCGCGCCCTTCTGCTCGCCGGGCAGCGGCGCGAGCGCGCTCGCCGGCGCCAGCACGAGCTGCTTCTGCTCGAGCGTCTTGGCCCAGAGCGCGACGCGCTCCAGGGTCACGGGATAGGCGAAGCCGGTGCCGAGCGCCGCGCCGTTGCGCCGAGCCAGCGCCTCGAGATCCTGGAGCTGCCGGTCGATGGCGTCGCGCGTCGGCTCGGTGTCGAGCGTCTCGTCGGCGACGACGCGCGGCACGCCCATGGTCTGCGCCAGCGCGCCGGCGATGCTCTGGTCGCTGGCGCGCCCGTCGACATACATCAGGCCGCGCTTCCTCAGCTCGTCCAGCACCGGGATGAGGCTGGTCTGCGACTGGGTGAAGCGCGAGCCCATCATGTTGGTGACGCCGACATAGCCGGTGACCCGGCTCAGCACCCAGTCGAGCCGCCCGAGATTCTCGCTCGGGCTGAGCGAGGTCAGCAGCGTCGACGGGCCGGGATCCTCGCGCGGATAGTCGATCGGCTCCATCGGCAGCCCGAGCAGCGCCTCGTGCCCGGCGGCGCGCGCCCGGTCGATCCATTCGCCGAGCCGCTTGGAATAGGGATCGAAGGCGAGCGTGATCGCGCCGGGCAGCTCGTCGATCGCCGCCTCGGTGGCGGCGCCGGAGAGGCCGAGGCCGGTGATGACGATGGCGAGGCGCGGCCGCGGGTCGGCGCGGTCGAAGGGCCTGCCATAGACCCGCCAGGGCTGCCTTCCGTCGCGGCCGATGATCGGCAGCGGCCCTTGCGGGCTGGTCTCGACCAGGGCGGGATCGGGCGCCGGC
>JASHTP010000374.1 GCA_030040495.1 Alphaproteobacteria bacterium | reverse complement strand
GGCTCGCCGAGGGCGATCGCGCGGCGGTTGCCGCCTTCATGGCCGGGGTCAACCGCACCGCGCCGCTCAAATTCGACCATCCTGGGCTCGACACGATTGCGGCGCGCGCCGGGGACGCGCTGCTGATCCAGAACGACATCGGCACCACCGAGGCGCATGTCCTCGTCATCCGCGTGACGGGGTTGCGCGTCGCCGTGACCTGCACCGACATTCACCTGCCGCGCATCCGCTTCCTGCAGGCGCTCGGCACCGAGGCCGGGCTGCACTGGGAGGAGGTGCGCTCGCGCCAGTTCGCGGGCCTCGGCGAGGCCGATCTCTTCTACCTCGCCTTCGGCGAGTTCACCGCGGCCGACGCCGCCGCGCTCAACGCCTTTCTCGAGCGGCTGGGCTCGCGCATCGTCTTCCTCATCGACTGGAACAAGGCGCGCAAGCGGCTCGGCCTGCTGGTGCCGAACGAGGCGGCGATCGACATCCTCAAATGGGCCGCCGACCACGATGTCGGCCATCGCGGCTTCCTCAAGCTCGGCGGCGAGCGCCTCGTCTATGACGCGCTCGAGCAGGCGGTGAAGACGCCGCTGCGCTACGGCGAGCCGCTGCACGAGATGATCGGCGCCGACGTGGCGCAGGATTACCTGCGCTTCGTGCTGCAGATCGCCGCGACCGGATTGCTCGAAGGCCGCTCGGAGGCGCTGCTGCGCGACCGCGTCCGCGCCGAGCTCTTCACCCATTTCCGCTCGGCCGAGCAGCGCCTCCTGGCCGACTGCGCCTCGCATGCCGAGATCATCGCCCAGCTCGCGACCGGGCTGCGCGCGGCGCTCCGGCGCGGCGCCGGCGAGCGCGCCGAGGCGCTCGCCCAGCACGCGCTCCGCGCGAAGCAATGGGAGAGCCGCGCCGACGAGGCGGTCCAGGCGCTGCGCTCGACCGTGCGCCGCATCTCCGGAACCGAGGTGTTCTGCCGCATCGTCGAGACCGCCGACGACGCCGCGGACGATCTCGAGGATGCGGCCTTTCTCAGCCGGGTGCTGTTCGAGAGCGCGCCGCCGGCCGAGCTGCCCGAGCCCTTGCTGGTGCTCGCCGATCTGCTGGCGGACGGCGCCGCCGCCTTCCGGCGGACGATGGAGACGGCGCAATATGTCCGCCGCGGCGGCGAGAGCGACGCGGTCGAGCGCTTTCTCGAAGCGGCCGACCGCGTGGTCGCGGTCGAGCACCAGACCGACGAGCGCGAGCGCGCCGTCACAGCGACCTTGATGACGGCGGCGCTCGACTTCCGGCAGGTTCACATGCTCGGCACCATCGCCCATTATCTGGAATCGGCGGCCGACGCCTTGCTGCATGCGAGCCTGCAGCTGCGCGACCACATCCTCGGCGAAGTCACCTTCGCCTGAGCAGAAGCTGGATTGACGACAGAGACGATGAGGCGGTGAGAAGAGAACAAGGATTCCGGCGCGCTTTGCGCGCCAAGCCATGTTGCTCGCCGCCTCGCTGTCTCTGTGGTGAAGCTTTTTAGGGTCGCGGGTCCAACGTCACCCTGAGCCCGTCGCGCGGCTTCGGGATGGGCACCATCTGCCATGGCGGCCGATAGCCGGGCGCGAGCGAGACCCCGGTGCCGGCGAGCAGGTGATAGGCGAAGCACTTCGCCTGCATATAGGCGAAATTGAGGCCGAGGCACATATGCGCGCCGCCGCCGAACGGCGCATAGGCGAAGCGGTGCCGGCCGCGCGCCGCCTCCTCGGTGAAGCGCAGGGGATCGAAGCGCTCCGGCTCCGGCCAGATCTCGGGCATGCGATGGGCGAAGAGGATGCTGGTGTTGACGCGCGTTCCCGCCGGGATGCGGTAGCCGCCGAACTCGAACTCGCGCGTCGCGCGGCGCGGCAGCGAGATCACCGGCGGGATGAGGCGCATCGCCTCCTTGAACGCCATCTCGGTGAGGCGGAGCTCGTCGAGCCGCTCGAAGGGCAGCGCCTCGCCCGGCTCGAGCCCGAGCCCCACCACTTCGGCGCGCAGCCGCTCCTGCCAATCCGGATGCGCGCCGAGGAGATGGACGAAGGCGGAGAGCGACGAGGTCAAGGTGTCGTGCGCCGCCATCATCAGGAAGCTCATATGGTCGGCGATCTCGCGCACGGTCATCAAGGAGCCGTCCTCGTGCGTCGCGCGGCAGAGCTGGGCGAAGAGATCGCTGCCGCCGCGCTCGCGCCGGAGCGGCGCCTGGCGGCTGAAATAGTCGACGATGAGCGCGCGGCCTTCGACGCCGCGGCGCATCGCCGTCCCCGGCAGCGGCTTGCGGATGAAGGCGACCGAGGCGGCGACCATGTCGATGAAGGCGCGCTTGATCGCCTCGACCTCGGGCCCGAGCGCCGCGCCGAGGAAGGACGTGGCGGCGAGATCGAGCGTCAGCTGCTTGATCGCGGGATAGAACAGCATCTCGCGCGGCCCCTGCCGCCATTGCGCGAGCCGCGCGGCGATGCCGTCATTGAGCGCCGCGAGATAGGCCTTGAGCGGCTCCGCCTTGAAGGCGACCGAGAGCGCGCGGCGATGGAGCCGGTGCTCCTCGAAATCCATCAGCATCAGCCCGCGCGGGAAGAGCAGCCCCAGGAACGGCTCCCAGCCTTCGGCCGAGGAGAAGAGCTTGGTCTGGTCGAACAGCAGCCTGCCGATGCCCTCCGGACCCAGCAGCGCGACGCTGCGCACGCCGAGGATGCGCGTGCGGTGGACGAGGCCATAGCGCCGCGCCTTCCCTTGGGTGTAGCCGACCGGATCCGCGATGAACCGGAAAGTGTCGCCGACGACCGGCAGCCCGTCATCGCCGGGGATGTGCCTCAGCGCCGCGAGGCCGGGCGAGGGCAGGGCGGCGGGCGGGCCCGCATCGAGAGCGAGTGAGGACAGCGTCTTTCCCCTTGGGTTCGAGCGACCGGACCTGCGCTTAGGGTAGCCGCCCTAGCGGCGGCGCGTCCAGCGCTGGACCGGACGCCCGGCGATCGGCTAGAGCAGCGCGGTCCCGCCGCGCGGAGGTCGCCCATGAAAGCCGTCGCCTTCTATCGCCCCTTGCCGATCGACGATCCCCAGGCGCTGGTCGACATCACGGCGGAGAAGCCCACGCCCGCCGGCCGCGACCTCTTGGTCAAGGTCGCTGCCGTCTCGGTCAATCCCGTCGACACCAAGGTCCGCCGCCGTCCGGTCGCCGACCCGGCGCAGCCCAAGATCCTCGGCTGGGACGCCGCCGGCACGGTCGAGGCGGCGGGCGCCGAGTGCACGCTCTTCAAGGCCGGCGACAAGGTCTGGTACGCCGGCAGCATCGCGCGTGCCGGCTCCAACGCCGAATATCAGCTCGTCGACGAGCGCATCGTCGGGCGCATGCCGAAGAACCTGTCTTTTGCCGAGGCGGCGGCGCTGCCGCTCACCGCCATCACCGCCTGGGAGATGCTGTTCGACCGGTTCATGATCCGCATCGGCAAGCCCGCCGATGCCGGCGCGATCCTGCTCATCGGCGGCGCCGGCGGCGTCGGCTCGATCGCGCTGCAGCTGGCGCGGCGCTTGACCGGCTTGACCGTGATCGCCACCGCCTCGCGGCCGGAGACGCGCGACTGGTGCCTCAAGCTCGGCGCCCATCACGTCGTCGACCATGCCAAGCCGCTGGTGCCGCAGCTCCAAGCGCTCGGCCATCCCACGGTCGACTACATCTTCTCCATCACGGCGACCGAGCAGCATCTGCCGGAGCTGGTCGAGCTCATCGCGCCGCAAGGCAAGTTCGGCCTGATCGACGATCCGAAATCGCTCGACGCGCTGCTCTTCAAGCGCAAGGCCGCGTCGATCCATTGGGAGCTCATGTTCACCCGGCCGGTCTTCGGCACGCGGGACATGATCGCACAGCATTATCTGCTCGACGAAGTGGCGGGCCTGGTCGAAGACGGGCTCGTCCGCACCACCTTGACCGAGCGCATGGGCAAGATCGGCGCCGCCGATCTGAAGCGCGCCCACGCCCTGATCGAAAGCGGCCGCGCCCGCGGCAAGCTGGTGCTGGAATGGTGAGCGGCGCTACCGCTCGCCCGCGCCGAGGATGGCGCTGCTGATCGCGCGCGGGTCGCGCACCGGCCATTTGCCGAGATCGGCGGCGTGGAAGAGGTCGGCGAGGTGCTGGTTGAAGAGCGCCGGCTCCTCGAGATTGATGGCGTGGCCGGCATTGCCCATCACCACCAGCGCCGCGGTCGGGATGGTGCGCTTCATCAGGATGCCGGGCTCGAGGCAGGGCCAGTCCTCGTCGCCGGTCATGATCAGGGTCGGCGCGGTGATGGCTTTCATCTTGTCGACGAGGTCGTAGAGCGACGGCCGGCGCTTCTGCACGCCGCGCTGGGTGAGCGCCGCGCCTTCGCTCGAATGCTCGGCAAGCTGCGCCGCGAACTCGCGCCAGCCGCGCGGGTCCTTGTTCTGGAACTGGACGCGGGTCGGGCCCTGGGCGTAGGTGGCGCCCGCTTCTTTCATGCCCAAGGTTGCGAAGCGCTTGGCCCAGGCCTCGGATTCCTCCTGGAACTTCTGCCGCTGCTCGCGCTCGGCGCCGTAGCCGCAGCCGGCGATCACCAGCGAGCGAGCGCGCTCGGGATAGGTGAAGCCGAAATGCAGCACGGCGAAGCCGCCCATGGAAAGCCCGACCACATGCGCCTTGTCGATGGCGAGCGCGTCCATCACCGCGCGGATGTCGTCGCGCGCCCGCTCCTGCGAGTAGCGCTCGGCCTCGCGCGGCACGTCGGAGGGCGGATATCCCCGCGCATTGAAGGCGACGCAGCGGTAGCGCCGCGCGAAATAGCGCAGCTGCGGCTCGAAGGAGCGGCAATCGCCGGCGAACTCGTGGACGAAGAGGATCGGGATGCCGGTTCCGGCTTCTTCGTAATGAAGTTTCACCCCGTCATCGGCGGTGATGTGTGGCATGGCGCTGTCCTCCCTCGGCGAGTTGCCGCTTTCTAGCATGCGCGCCCCGCGTCCGCGGCAATACTGAAAAATGATGAGGCGGGATAAAATCCATCGTCATTTACGATAGGTGGCGGCCATGGACGCGGCGGATCTCCGGGTGTTCGAGGCGGTGGCGCGGCTCGGCGGCATGAACCGTGCGGCGGGCGCGCTCAACACGGTGCAGTCGAACGTGACGGCGCGCATCCGCCTCTTGGAGGCGGAGCTGGCGACGCCGCTTTTCCGGCGCCACAGCCGCGGCGCGGCGCTGACGCCGGCCGGAAGGCGCCTGCTGCCTTATGCCGAGCGGGTGGCGCAGCTCCTGAACGAGGCGCGCCGCGCCGTGCGCGACGACGGCGTGCCCGCCGGTCCGCTCGCCATCGGCTCGCTCGAGACCACGGCCGCGCTGCGCCTCTCGCCGCTGCTCGCCGCCTATGCCGCGCGCTATCCCGAGGTCGACGTGACGCTCGCCACCGGCACCTCGGCCGAGCTCGTCGAACTGGTCCTGGCGCATCGGCTCGAGGGCGCTTTCGTCTGCGGCCCGACGCAGCATCCGGAGCTCGCGGCGGAGCCGGTCTTCCGCGAGACGCTGGCGCTGGTGACGGCGCCCTCGCTCAAGAGCCTCGCCGCTTCGCTGGCCCGGCCGGATCTCAGGATCGTCGTGCTGCGCGCCGGCTGCTCCTATCGCCAGCGCCTCGAGGAGATCCTGGCGCGGCGCGGCGTGGTCGGTCTGCGCCGGCTCGAATTCGGCACCGTCGACGGGCTCGTCGGCTGCGCCGCCGCCGGGCTCGGCGTCACCTTGCTGCCGCGCGCCCTGGTCGAGCGGGCGCGGCGCGAAGGAAGGGTGGCGGTCCATGCGCTGCCGCCGGAAGAGGCGGAGGTCGAGACGCTCTTCATCCGCCGCCGCGACGGCTACGTCTCAAGCGCGCTCGCCGCCTTCCTCGAGGCGGCCCGCGCGCCGGCCGCCGCGGCGGCAGCGATAAGCGGCACCTGATAAACCCGCTTCCCCCGATTTCGCCGCGCCGCTCGCCGGCGCCGCTAGGCGACGCTCAGCTCCGGCATCACGCGCCGGGCGAAGAGCTCGACCGAGCGCAGCCCCTCCTCGAGCGCCATGTCGCCGAAGGCGAAGCGGCAGACGAGGTAGGTGGTGCGCGCCTCCTGGAGCTGGCGCTGCAGCGCGTCCAGCACCGTGGCCGGCGTGCCGGCGGTGCCGAAGCCGCGCCGCTGCGCCTCGTCGAAATTGTCGGGATAGAAGGCGTTGACCGGCCGCGTGCCGTGCTTCTCCCAGAGCTTCATGAAGCTTCGATGCCAGACCTTGTGCGCGCGCCGCGCGATGGCGAGCGCCTCGCCGTCGCTTTCGGCCACCACCACGGTGCGCGTCATGCCCATCTTCGGAAGAGTCTCGGCGCGATGTCCCGCCGCCGCCCAGTCGCTGCGGTAACGGTCGGTGACTTCGCGCACCAAGGCGGGCGGACCGTTGCAGACGATGTTGACCCGGTTGGCGACGATCCAGGGCAGCCCGTCTGGCCGCGCCAGCCCGTACCAGAGCGGCGGATGCGGGCGCTGCACCGGCGCGAGCTCGATCGGCACGTCGGCGAAGTTGAAGAACCGGCCGGCATGGGTCAGCGGGCCGCCGGCGAGGCCTTTGCGGATGATGGCGAGCGCCTCGATGTAGATCGCCTGCGCGTCGGCGGGATCGACGCCGTAATACCCCACCTCGTAGGGCGAGATGCCGCGGCCGACGCCGAGCTCGAGCCTTCCGCCGCTCATCTGGTCGAGCATGCAGATCTCTTCGAGCAGGCGCAGCGGATGGTGCAGCGCCAAGGTGTAGACCAGCGGGCCGAAGCGCAAGCGCCGCGTGCGCTGCGCCACCGCGGCGAGGAACACGCTCGGCGCCGGCGCCATGCCGAGCGGCGTCGCGTGATGCTCGGCGAGGTGATAGCGGGCGATGCCGAGCCGGTCATAGGCCTCGATCAGCGCCAGCCGGTCCGCATAGAGCTGGTCCAGCGGCGCCACGCCGCGATCGAGATGGTCGAAGACGCCGATCTCCATCATGCCGTTCCCTCCGCGCTTTGTTGGTGAAAGGCTAATGCGCCTCGCCATCGAAGGAAAACACCATTCTCGCACACTGCGCTTCTCCCTCTCCGCCCCATTGGGGCGGAAAGGGTTGGGGTGAGGTGGGGCTATTCTGTGCGAGACGAATCCGCGGCATGCACCCACCTCATCCTCGCAACCCGGCCGGCCTTTCCGCGGTCGGCCCGCTTGGGTTCGATCGCGAAGCGATCGAACGGGTTGCGCCTTCTCCGCCCTGAAGGGCGGAGAAGGACTGGCTATCTGGCGGCCTTCTGCTCTAGCCTCTTTCCATGAGCCTCTACGCCCTGCAGAAGCTGCTCTTTCAGCTGAACCGCGACCCCGAGGTGCGCCGGCGCTTCGAGGCCGACCGCGACGGCCTGCTCGCCGGCTACGCCCTCACCGCGGAGGAGCTGGAGGCGGTCCGAAAGCCCGATATCGGCCTGCTCTACGTGCTCGGCGTCAACGGCCAGCTGCTCATGCATTACGCCGCGCTCCGCGGCTTCGAGTGGAACGCCTATCTCGAGGCGATGCGCGAGGGGGTGCGCCGCCACGGGCCGGTGCGCGCCGGCGTCTACGCGCTGGTGCCGGAGTAGCGCGGGATGCCGCTCGTCTTCGCCGGCGCCTGCAGCCACGCCCCCGGCATCACCGGCCGCGCCGAGCGCGCCGATCCCGCCGCGCGCGAGCGCTTCTATGCCGCGATGGAGCGGCTGCGCCTGGCGCTCGAGGCGGCGCGGCCCGACGCGCTCATCCTCGTCGCCGCCGAGCATTTCGCCAATTTCTTCATGAGCAACATGCCGGCCTTCGCCCTCGGCATGGCCGACGAGTATGACGGGCCGATCGAGGACGAGCGCTTCCTGCGCATCGCGCGCCGCCGCGTGCCGGGCAACCGCGACCTGTCCGAGCGGCTGATCAAGCGCGTCCTCGACGAGGTCGACGTCGCCTATGCCGAGGAATGGCTCATCGATCACGGCATCGCCGTGCCGCTGCATTTCCTGACGCCGCGCTGGGATCTGCCGATCGTGCCCGCCAACATCAACTGCCAGGGCCCGCCGCTGGCGCCGCCGCACCGCGCCTATGCTTTCGGCCGCGCCTTGCGCCGCGCCGCCGATGCGGTGCCGGAGCGCGTGGCCCTCATCGGCACCGGCGGCCTCTCGCATTGGCCGGCGACCCCCAACTCGGGCAAGATCAACGAGGGCTGGGACCGCGAGTTCCTGCGGCGCTGGTGCGCCAACGACAAGGCGGCGCTCACCGCCTACACCGACGAGGATACCTATCGCGAGGGCGGCCAGGGCGGCTTCGAGATCCGCACCTTCATCGCCGTCGCCGGCGCGGCCGAGGGCGGCACGGGCGAGGTCTGGTGCTACGAGCCGATCCCGATCTTCGCCGTCGGCTGCACCGCCGCGGTGATGAGCCTCCCCGGCGCCGGCTGAGGCCGCTTTTGTCCGCCGGCCCGGTCGCCCTCAAGCGGGCGCCGCGCCCTTCCGCTTTGCCGGCCTCGCCTGGTTCGCCGGCGTCGGCGTCGCCAATGTCGCCGCCGTGCTGCTGCTCTATGCGGCGCTCGCCCGCGGCACGGTGACCCTGGTGTCGCCGCTGGTCGCCACATATCCGCTGTTCACCCTGGCGTTGAGCGCGGCGCTGCTGCGCTCGACCCCGCTCGCGCCGCGCTTGGTCGGCGGCATCCTGCCGACCGTCGGCGGCGTGGCGGCGCTGATCACGGGCGGTTGACCGCGCCCGCGCGGGAGGGGGTGGAGCCCGCCATCGGTTATCCGCTATCGTGGCGGCGTCCGGGAGGTGAGGCACATGACCATCGGCTACAAGACGCTGGGCCACGGGCCGCGCTACGTGCTCGTGCTGCATGGCTGGTTCGGCGACGAGACCTGCTTCGATCCCGTGCGCGACGCCTTGAGCCTCGACGAGTTCACCTACGCCTTCATGGCCTATCGCGGCTACGGCCTGTCGCGCCAGCAGCGCGGCGAGTATTCGATGAAGGAGATCTCGGCCGACGCGCTCGGCCTCGCCGACGCGCTCGAATGGGAGAGCTTCAGCCTGATCGGCCACTCCATGGGCGGCATGGCGGTGCAGCGCGTGCTCGCCGACGCGCCGAAGCGGGTCGAGAAGCTCGTCGCCGTGACGCCGGTGCCGGCCTCGGGCGTGCCCTTCGACGCCGACAGCTGGAAGCTCTTCGAAGGCGCCGCGCGCAGCCTCGACAATCGCCGCGGCATCATCGATTTCTCGACCGGCGGCCGGCTCTCCAAGGCCTGGATCGACCGCATCGCGCGCTATTCCGCCGAGACCGCCGCGGTCGAGGCCTTCGCCGCCTATCTCCAGGCCTGGGCGAAGACCGACTTCCACCAGGAGATCGTCGGCAATCCGGTGCCGGTCAAGGTCATCATCGGCGCCAACGACCAGGCGCTGACCGAAGAGGCGATGAAGGCGACCTACCTCGCCTGGTATCCCAACGCCGAGCTCGAGATCATGGCCAATGCCGGCCATTACCCGATGAACGAGACGCCGGTGGCGCTCGCCACCAGCATCGAAGCGTTCCTGCGCCGCGACGCGAAGAAATCCTAGACGGGAGGAAGTCCATCATGCTGATCAATCTCGGCAGCCGCAGCCTCTATTACGATCTGTCCGGGCCGGAGAACGGCCCGACCGTCTGCTTCACCCATTCGCTCGCCTCCGACAGCGGCATGTGGGCCGAGCAGATGCCGCCGCTGCTGGCCGCCGGCTACCGCGTGCTGCGCCTCGACATGCGCGGCCATGGCGGCAGCGATCCCGTGCCGGGCCCCTACAGCATGGCGCAGCTCGCCGACGACGTCGCCGCATCGCTCGACTTCCTCGGCATCGACCGGGTGCAGCTCATCGGGCTCTCGATCGGCGGCATGATCGGCCAGGCCTTCGCCATCGCCCATGGCAGGCGGCTCCACTCGGCGATGCTGTGCGATACCTCGCCGCAGACCATGCCCGGCGCGCGCGACGGCTGGACGCCGCGCATCGAGGCGGTGACCAAGGCCAACTCGGTGGCGCCGCTCGCCGACGCCACCATGGAGCGCTGGTTCACCGACGCGTTCAAGCCGCGCAACCCCGGCCGCTGGAAGCAGATCCACGCCACCATCGGCGGCACCTCGCCGGCGGGATATCTCGGCTGCGCCGCCGCCATCCTCGATTTCGACTTCACGCCGAAGCTGCCGGCGGTGAAGCTGCCGACGCTGGTCGTCTGCGGCGCCGACGACCAGGGCACGCCGCCCGCCGGCAACCGGCGCATCGCCGAGCTGGTCCCCGGCGCGCGCTACGAGGAGATCGCCAAGGCGCGGCATTTCCCCAATGTCGAATTCCCCGACGTCTTCAACCGGCTGATGATGAGCTGGCTCGACGCCCATCGCTGAGCGGAGCGGCACCGCCATGAGCTTCGTCTTCGGCCTCGTCGCCTTCCTCCTCGGCACCGCGCTCGTCGCCATCTGCCTGCTGGCCATCCCCGGCCCCGAGAGCGACGAGCGCCCGGAAGCGCCGCATGGACATGGCCATTAGATCTGAGTCCGATCGGATAGCATCACCTCTTACCGCCGCCCCCGCGAAAGCGGGGGCCCAGGGCGAGCGACGTGCGGTTGCCCTGGATGCCCGCTTTCGCGGGCAATGCGACGAGAAGTAACGGGTGAGTCCGTTCAGTCGGGTGCCGCCCGCGACCGCGCCGCGCGGTCTCACGCCGGCAGCTCGTACCCGATCGCCGCTTCGATCGCGCAGATCTTCTGCACCGCCGGCCGCGCCATCATGCGCTGGTAATGCGCCTCGAGGGCGGGGAACTCGCCCGGCGCCGGGTTGAGCGAGTTGCGGAAGCGCCAATAGAGGCGGAAGAGGTGGATGTCGGCGATCGAGTAGCGCCCGATCGCCCAGTCGCGCCCGCCGAGCCGCCGGTCGGCGAGCGCGTAGACGGCGCGCGCATGCTCGAGCCCGCGGCGCCGCGCCGGATGCAAGGTCGCGGCGATGAACGACATCCAGGACACCGCCTGCGCCTCGGCTTCGATGTCGCCTGCGGGCAGCAGGCCCGCTTCCGGGAAGCGCTTCGCCAGATAGAACAGGATGGCGGCGACCTCGGTGAGCGCGCGCCCGTCGATCAGCAGGGTCGGCACCTTGCCTTCCGGGTTGATCGCGAGATAGGCGGGGCTGCGCAGCTCCTGCTTCGCAAACGAGAGCGGCCGCGCCTCGAACGGCGCGCCGATCTCGTGGAGCGCGATGTGCGGCGCCATCGAGCTCGAGCCCGGCGCCAGATAGAGCACGAGCATGGCCGTTCCTCCGCCGCCTAGCGCTTCGCCGCCTCGTAGCGCGCCTTCGTCTCGGCGTTGGGCGGATAGAGGCCGGGCAGCGCCGCGCCTTGCTCCACTTCCTCCATGATCCAGGCTTCGAGCCGCTCCTGCTCGTGGCCGGCCTGCGCCACCTCCTCGACGAGCGCCGCCGGGATCACCACCGCGCCGTCCGTGTCGGCGACCACGACATCGTCGGGGAAGACCGCGACGCCGCCGCAGCCGATCGGCTCCTGCCAGTTGACGAAGGTGAGGCCGGCCACCGAGGGCGGCGCCGCGGCGCCCTGGCACCAGACCGGCAGGCCCGTCGCCAGCACGCCGGCGAGGTCGCGCACCGCCCCGTCGGTCACCAGCGCGGTGACGCCGCGCTTTCTCATGCGCGCGCAGAGGATGTCGCCGAAGATGCCCGCATCCGCGATGCCCATGGCGTCGACGACGGCGATGGCGCCCGCCGGCATCGCCTCGATCGCGGCGCGCGTCGAGCGCGGCGAGGACCAGGATTCCGGCGTCGCCAGATCCTCGCGCGCCGGCACGAAGCGGAGCGTGAAGGCGCGCCCGACGAGCCGCGGCGCGTCCGGCCACAACGGACGTGCGCCGCGCATCCAGACCTTGCGCAGGCCCTTCTTCAGCAGGATGGTGGTGATGGTCGCGGTGGTGATGCCGGAGAGCCGGTCGATCATGCTGCGGTCGAGCGTCATCTTGCCTCCCTGGCGTCAGAACGACGCCGCCTCGGTGACGATGAAATCGAGCACGGCGTCGTGCGGCTGCGGCTGGACGGTGGCAAGCCTGCCGGCTTCGAAGCCGACGCCGATGGTGACGGGCCGCGGGTCGAGCGCGGCCAGCGTGCGGTCGAAATAGCCGCCGCCATAGCCCAGGCGATGGCGCGCCGCGTCGAAGCCGAGGAGCGGCACCAGCATGATGTCGGGCCGCACCGTCTCGCCCGTCTGCGGCTCCGGGATGCCGAAGCGGCCTTTTTCCATCGCCGCGCCGGGGCGCCAGCGCCGGTATTCGAGCGGCGCGTCCGGCGCCGCGATCGCCGGCAGCGCCAGGCTGCGCCCGTCCTTGTTGAGCCGCTCGGCCAGCGGAAGCGGATCGAACTCGCCCTTGACCGGCCAGTAGAGCCCGACGGTCCCGGCGGGAAGCAGCGCCAGCAGCGTCACCAGCCGCACCTCGATCGCCGCCGAGCGCCGCTGCCGCTCCGCCGGGTCGAGCGCTTGCCGCAGCGCGATGAGGCGCCGCCGCTCGGCGCGCCGCCATTCTTCGAGATCCGCGGTCTGTCCCATGCCGGGCCAGTATAGGCGAGGCCGCGCGCGGCGTAACCGCGCCGCCTCAGACCGCGGCGCTGCCGTAATGGCAAGGCGAACGCGCGTAGCGCGTTCGTCCGCGGCGGCGCCAGCGATTGCCCAGCAATCGCGAAAGCCGCACCCATCAGGATCAGACCGCCGCGCTGCCGTAATACAGCGTCACCGTGTGCGTCGCCTCGGCGAAGAAGAGCCAGCGCTCGACCAGCACGCCGGCGGTGCCGGAGAGCGCGGCGAGGATCGCGGCCGGCGCCGCGACCAGGCTCGACAGCAGCGAGGCGGCGGTGAGCAGGAAGGGGAGGGCGAAGCCCAGCAGCAGCGCGATGCGCCGCAGCCGCGCCGCATGCTTGCGCGCGACGCGGAAGCCCATCTCCTTGAGGAGGAAGTTCTCCTCGCTGTGCGGCGCCTCGAAGAGCCGCACCGGGCCGGCGAGCCCCGTCGCCTGCGCCGCGGTGAGCAGAGGCGCGGCACGGTCGATCGCGGACCAGTAGGCGAGCTTCGCGCCGGCGGCGAGCGGGACGGCGAGGAGCGCCACCGCCGCGGCGCGCGCGCCGCCGCCGGCGAGGGAAGCGAGCGCCGCAAGCCACAGCGCGCCGGTCATCAGCGCCAGCGCCAGGTAGTTCGGCAGCACCAGGGCGTTGTCCCATTGCCGGACCGGCTTCAAGGAGCGGTAGATCATCGCCGTGCAGGAGACCGTGGCCGCCGCCAGCGCCGCGGTCGCGAGGCCGAGTGGCGCCTGCGCGGCGCGCCGGCCGAGCAGCAGCTCGAGCCACAGCAGGCCGGCCGGCACGAGGCTCGCCAGCGCCGCCACGCCTTCGCGCGACATCCAGGAGCTGCGCCATTGCGACAGCGCCCGCCAGGCGCGCTCGGGGCGGCCGAGATGGCGGGTCGAGGCGGCGAAGCCGGCGCCGACCGCGCCGAGCGCCAGGCTCAGCGCCGCGAGACCGAGCCCTTGCGGCAGCAGCCCCGCCGCGGCGAAGAGCCCGGCGAGCGCCATCAGCCCATAGCCCGCGCCCGACGCCACGGTGAAGAGGATGATGGAAAGTGCGGGCTGCATGGAATGAAGGCGCGTGCGTCAGGCTTTGTCGCCTGGCGCTACCGCGACAGCAGCTGGTCGACCCAGCGCAGCAGCTTGCTGCCGGCGCTCTCGGCGGCCGTCTCCGCCGCGGCGGATGCGGCGGCCGCGACGGGACGCCGGCGCGGCGGCAGGTAGCGGTTGACCGGCCGGTAGCCGAGCTCCGGCAGCAGCGCCACGCCGCCGCGCTCGGCGACGAGCTTCGCGACGTCGGATTGAGGATCGCCGAGATCGCCGAAATGGCGCGCCGAGACCGGGCAGGTGCTGACGCAGGCGGGAACGCGGTCGGCGGGGTCGAGCGTCTCGTTGTAGATGCGGTCGACGCAGAGCGTGCATTTGCGCATCACGCCTTCTTTCTCGTCGAGCTCGCGCGCGCCATAGGGGCAGGCCCAGGAGCAGAGCTTGCAGCCGATGCAGAGCGCCTCGTCCACCAGCACGATGCCGTCCTCGGCGCGCTTGAAGCTGGCGCCGGTGGGACAGACGGTGACGCAGGCCGCGTCCTCGCAATGCAGGCACGATTTGGGGAAATAGACGGTGCGCCCGTCCTCGCCCTCGCCGGTCTCGAAGGCATGGATGCGGTTGAACCACACGCCGTCGGGCCGGGCGCCGTAGGGATCGAGATCGCTGAGCGGGCCGGCGCCGCCGCCATTGTTCCATTCCTTGCAATTGACGGCGCAGGCGTGGCAGCCGACGCAGATGTCGAGATCGATGACCAGGCCGAGCTGCTTCTGTCCCGGCCGCTTCGGCGGCAGGCTGGTCATGCGCCGCCTCGCGCGCGCATGCCCGGCGGCGGCACCAGCGCCGGCATGCGGTCCGCCGGGCCGGCCTCGGCCGGAGCGGGCTCGAGACGGATGCGCAGATCGTACCAGGCCGCCTGGCCGGTGACGGGATCGGCGTTGATGCGCTCGGCCTCGCCGCCCGCCGGCAGCATTTCGGAGATGGCATGGTTGAGCAGGAAGCCGCGGCGCGCCTCCGGCGCGTCGGGCGACAACGCCCAGGCGCCGGCGCGCTTGCCGATGGCGTTCCAGGTCCACACCGTTTGCGGATTGACGCCGTCCACCAGCCGGATGCGGCAGCGCACGCGGCCGTGATGGCTCACCACGAAGACCCAATCCTCGTCCTTGAGCCCGAGCGCGGCCGCGGTGCGGCGATGCACATAGAGGTGGTTCTGGTCGTAGATCTGCCGGAGCCAGGCGTTCTGCGAGCCCCAGGAGTGGTACATCGGCATCGGCCGCTGCGTCACCGCATGGAGCGGGAAGCGCGCGCCGTCGATCGCCGCCTCCTCGAACGGCACGTACCAGATCGGCAGCGGGTCGAAATGGCGCTCGATGCGCGCGCGGTCGCGGGCCGGCGGCTGCGCCGGCCCGTGGCCTTGCGCGGCGAGGCGGAACTTCTGCAGCGCCTCGACGTAGAGCTGCAGCACGATCTGCCGCGGCCGGTCGATGAAGCCCATCTGCGCCGCGCTTTCGAGATAGGCGCGGTTGGCGTGCTTGAAATAAAGCTGGTCGGGCGGCAGGTGGTGTCGCCAGAAGCAGCCATTCTCGACATAGCGCTCGAGCTGGCGCGGGTTGGGCGCGCCAACCGCGACGGCGTCGCCCTCGGCGCCGCGCCAGCCGGCGAGCGGACCGATGCCGGGCTTGCGCTCGTGGCGCTGGATGTAGTCGGCATAGTCGCGATAGCGCGGCCTGCCGTCGGCGGCGGCGAGGCCGGGCAGCTTCAACCGCGCGCCGAGCTCGAGCAGCACGTCCTGGAACGGCCGGACGTCGCGGTCGGGCTTGACCACCGGCTGGCGGACGGCGTCGGCCGGGCCTTCGGCGCCGCCGATCGGCCGGTCGAGCAGCGAGATGCAGTCCCAGCGCTCGAGATAGGTCGTGTCCGGCAGCACCAGGTCGGCATACGCCACCATCTCGGAGAAATAGGCGTCGGAGTAGATGATCCGCGGGATCTTGTAGCGGCCGTCGGCGGCGCGGTCGGCGAGCATGGCGGCCGTGCCCTCGGGGTTCATCGCCGAGTTCCAGCTCATGTTGGCCATGTAGAGGAAGAGCGTGTCGATCGGATAGGGATCGCCCTTCCAGGCGTTGCGAATCACCTGATGCAGGAGCCCGTGCGCGGCGAGCGGCGCCTCCCAGGAGAACGCCTTGTCGATGCGGCGCGGCGTGCCGTCGGCCTCGACGAGCAGGTCCTCGGGGCCGAGCGGAAAGCCCAGCGGCGGGCCGGGCATGGGCTGGCCGGGCGCCACCTGATGCGCGTGGCCCGCGGGCTTCATCGCCGGCGTCAGCGGCCGCGGATAGGGCGATTTGTAGCGCCACGAGCCCGGCGTATCGATCGCGCCCAGCAGCATCTGCAGCACATGGATGGCGCGGCAGGCGTGGAAGCCGTTGGAATGCGCCGAGATGCCGCGCATGGCGTGCATGCTGACCGGGCGCCCGACCATGCGCTCGTGGCGGCGGCCGGCCCAGTCGGTCCAGGGCTGGTCCAGCACCACCTCCTGCTCGAAGGCGGTGACGGCGAGCTCCCGCGCGATGCGGCGGATGGCGGCGGCGGCGATGCCGCAGCGCGGCGCCACCGCGTCCGGCGCGTAGCGCGGATCGAGATAGCGCTCGGCCAGAAGCTGGAACACCGGCACCGCGCGCCTGCCGTCGGCGAGCGTCACCTCGCCCACGAGCAGCGGCGCGATCTCGGCCGCCTGCGCGTCGGTCTCGCGGTTGCTGCGCCGGTCCCAGGCGAGCACGCGGCCGGCGCCGTCGCGCGCGAAGAGCCCGTCATCGGCGCCGCCGGGATTCCTCACCACCAGCCACGGCGCGTCGGTGTAGCGCACCAGGAAGCCGAGATCGACGCGCTCCATCCGCAACAGCTCGTGGATGAGGGCGAAGACGAAGAGCCCGTCGGTGCCGGGACGGATGCCCACCCATTCGTCGGCGATGGCGGAGTAGCCGGTGCGCACCGGATTGACCGAGACGATCTTGGCGCCGCGTTGCCGCAGCCGGTTGAGGCCGATCTTGATCGGGTTGGAATCATGGTCCTCGGCGACGCCGAAGAGCAGGAAATAGCGCGCATGCTCCCAATCGGGCTCGCCGAACTCCCAGAACGAGCCGCCCACGCTGTAGAGCCCGGCCGCCGCCATGTTGACCGAGCAGAAGCCGCCATGGGCGGCGTAGTTGGGCGTGCCGAATTGCTGCGCCCACCAGCCGGTGAGCGCCTGCGACTGGTCGCGGCCGGTGAAGAAGGCGAGCTGCCGCGGATCGCGCGCGCGGATCTCGCCGAGCCATCGCGCCGCGGTGGCGAGCGCCTCGTCCCACTCGATCTCGCGGAATTGGCCGGCGCCGCGCTCGCCCACGCGCAGCAGCGGCTTGGTGAGCCGCGCCGGCGAATATTGCTGCATGATGCCGGCTGCGCCCTTGGCGCAGAGCACGCCGCGATTGACCGGGTGGTCGCGGTTGCCCTCGATGTAGCGGACGCGCCCGTCCTTCAGATGCACCTTGATGCCGCAGCGGCCGGCGCACATGTAGCAGGTGGTGGTGGCGACGCGGTCGCCGGGCGGCTCGGCGGCGGCTCTTTCGGGCTTGGACAGGCGTCTCGTGCGATCGGCGCGGGCCATCGGGGGAGGAACTTAGGGGATCGCTCCGGCGGGTCCAAGCGGAAAGGTCCCGCCGCAACCCACCTATGCCGCGCGGCACCGTCGGCCGGAGGCCCGCCGGAACCGGGCTCAACGCCGCAATGCAAATGCGCCATACTGCGCCCGTGGCGTTGACGCGCGCCGTCGAAAAAGAGGCCGCCGATGGCCGAAACTGACCGGGGACAGCGGACGGCGTCGCGGCCGGATTACGGCATCGACGCGCCCGGCATCATCCGCAACCTGCTGCTTGCCGGCGCCGGCGCGCTTCTCCTCGCGGCGCTCGCCGCTCGCTTCCTCGCGGGCGCGGCTGCGGCGACGGCGATGGCCGCGGCCTCGGTCGCCGCTTCGGCGTGTCTCATCGAAGCCGCGCTCATGCTGCTCTATGCCAAGCGCGGCAAGTTCCGCCATCGCGACCGCATGCTGGCGCTGCGGCGCTGGCGCGGCGACGAGCAGGTGCTCGACATCGGCACCGGGCGCGGGCTGCTGCTGATCGGCGCGGCGAAGCGGCTGACCGGCGGCCGCGCGGTCGGGGTCGATATCTGGAATCCCGGCGACCTCAGCGGCAACGCGCCGGAGCGGACGCGGCGCAACCTCGTTCTCGAAGGCGTGGCCGATCGCTGCACCCTCGTCGACCAGCCGGCGCAGGCGCTCGGCCTTCCCGACGCCAGCATCGACGTGGTGCTGTCGAATCTCTGCCTGCACAACATTCCCTCGCATGCCGAGCGCGATCAGGCGTGCCGGCACATCGCCCGCGTGCTGAAGCCGGGCGGGCAGGCGCTGATCTCCGATTTCCGCTTCACCGCGGACTATGCCGATTGCCTGCGCCGGGCGGGGCTCGCGGTCAGCCGCTCGGGCCCTTATCTGCTCGACACCTTCCCGCCCTTGCGGATCGTCTGCGCCGCCAAGCCCGCGGCGCGCTCCTCCGGCGGTTGCAATACCGGTTGCGCGCCGGCCCAATCGGGCTAGCATGCGCGCGGCCGGGAGGCCGGCGGTTTCCGCACCGGCGCGCCGCCCGACCGATTGGGGGAGTTCCTTGCGATGACGCCTGATCCTGCCGCGCCGACCGCCCGTTCGCGCTTCGCCGCGCGGCTTCTCGCCGCCGCGAGCCTCGTCGCGCTGCTCGCCGGCTGCACGCTCGGCCCCGATTTCTTCGCGCCCAAGGCGCCGGAGACCAAGGGCTATACCGAGGAGGGCATCCCGAAGACCGAGGTGCCGGGCGCCAAGGAGCAGGCGCAGCGCTTCGTCCTCGGCAAGAAGATCTCGGGCGACTGGTGGCGGCTGTTCCATGCGAAGCAGCTCAACGAAGTGGTGGAGCAGGCGATCGCCGGCAACCAGACCTTGGTTGCATCGCGCGCCAGCCTGGCGGAGGCGCAGGAAGTGGTGGCCGCGGCGGCCGGCGTCCTCTATCCCCAGCTCGACTTGCAGGCCCAATCTTCCCGCCAGCAGGTGAGCGAAGCGCAGCTCTCTCTGCCCGGCAAGACCAGGGCCTTCAACATCTATGCCATCGGCCCGACGGTGAGCTATTCGCTCGACCCCTTCGGCGCCAACCGCCGGCGCGTCGAGCAGCAGCAGTCGCTCGCGGAGTCCCAGGGCTACGACCTCGACGCCGCCTATCTGACCTTGACCGGCAACGCCGTCACCCAGGCGCTCAACATCGCCGCGGCGCGCGAGCAGATCA
>JASHTP010000373.1 GCA_030040495.1 Alphaproteobacteria bacterium | reverse complement strand
GGCGAGGTCGGCGAGGCCGATGCGCACAAGCGCTACATCAAGGCGGTCGCCAAGGGCATCATGAAGGTGATGTCCAAGATGGGCATCTGCACCTTCCAGTCCTATTGCGGCGCGCAGATCTTCGACGCGGTCGGCCTCTCCGGCGCCTTCCTCGACCGGTACTTCACCGGCACCGCCTCGCCGGTCGAGGGCGTCGGGCTCGACGAGATCGCCTAGGAGACGGTGCGGCGCCACGCGCTCGCCTACGGCGACGCGCCCAACTACCGCAACGCGCTCGACCCCGGCGGCGAGATCCTCTACCGCATCAACGGCGAGACGCATCTCTGGACGTCGGAGACGGTGTCGCTGCTGCAGCACGCGGTGCGGCGCGGGGATTACCGCCTCTTCAAGGAGTATTCGCGCAAGGCGGGCGAGCAGGATGCCGGGATCATCGCGCTGCGCGCGCTGCTCGACTTCAAGCCGGCGACGACGCCGGTGCCGCTCGACGAGGTCGAGCCCGCCGCCGAGATCGTCAAGCGCTTCTCCGGCGGCGCCATGTCCTTCGGCTCGATCTCGTGGGAGGCGCACACCACGCTCGCCATCGCCTTGAACCGGCTCGGCGGCCGCTCCAACACCGGCGAGGGCGGCGAGGATGCGCAGCGCTACAAGCGGCTGCCCAACGGCGATTCCATGCGCTCGGCGATCAAGCAGGTCGCCTCGGGCCGCTTCGGCGTCAATGTCGAGTATCTCGTCAACGCCACCGACCTGCAGATCAAAATGGCGCAGGGCGCCAAGCCCGGCGAAGGCGGCCAGCTCCCCGGCCACAAGGTCGACGAGTGGATCGCGCGCGTGCGGCGCTCGACCCCGGGCGTGGGCCTGATCTCGCCGCCGCCGCACCACGACATCTACTCGATCGAGGATCTGGCGCAGCTCATCCACGACCTCAAGAACGCCAACCCGGCGGCGCGGATCAGCGTCAAGCTGGTCTCCGAGATCGGCGTCGGCACCATCGCCGCCGGCGTCGCCAAGGCCTACGCCGACCACGTCACCATCGCCGGCCACGAAGGCGGCACCGGCGCGAGCCCGCTGACCTCGATCCATCACGCCGGCGAGCCCTGGGAAATCGGCCTCGCCGAGACGCATCAGACGCTGGTGCTCAACGGGCTGCGCGGCCGCATCGCCGTCCAGGTCGATGGCGGGCTGCGCTCGGGCCGCGACGTCGTCGTCGGCGCGCTGCTCGGCGCCGACGAGTTCGGCTTCGCCACCGCGGCGCTGATCTCGGCCGGCTGCGTCATGATGCGCAAGTGCCACCTCAACACCTGCCCGGTCGGCGTCGCGACGCAGAACCCGGAGCTGCGCCACCGCTTCGTCGGCAAGCCCGAGGACGTCACCAACTTCTTCATGTTCGTCGCCGAGGAAGTGCGGGAATACATGGCGAAGCTGGGCTTCCGCACGCTCAACGAGATGATCGGCCGCACCGACCGGCTGGAGATGCGGCGCGGGCTCGACCATCCCAAGGCGCGGCTGCTCGACCTCTCGCGCATCCTCCACCGGCCGAAGGTCGCGCCGGGCGCGGCGACCTACCAGTGCGAGCCGCAGCGCCATCGCCTCGAGGGCGCGCTCGACCACAAGCTCATCGCCAGGGCCAAGGCGGCGCTCGAGAAGCGCCGGCCGGTCACGGTCGAGATGCCGATCCGCAACGTCCACCGCGTCGTCGGCGCCATGCTGTCGGGCGAGATCGCCAAGCGCTACGGCGACGAGGGGCTGCCCGACGGCTCGATCCATGTGCGCTTCAAGGGCACCGCCGGCCAGAGCTTCGGCGCCTTCCTCGCCCGCGGCGTGACGCTCGAGCTCGAAGGCGCCACCAACGATTATTGCGGCAAGGGCCTTTCCGGCGGGCGCATCATCGCCTACCCGCCGCACGACAGCCCGCTCGAGCGCCACAAGAGCATCATCGTCGGCAACACCGTGCTCTACGGCGCGGTCAGCGGCGAGTGCTTCCTCAGCGGCGTCGCCGGCGAGCGCTTCGCCGTGCGCAACTCCGGCGCCATCGCGGTGGTCGAGGGCGTCGGCGCGCATGGCTGCGAGTACATGACCGGCGGCACCGTCGTCGTGCTCGGCGAGACCGGCAACAACTTCGCCGCCGGCATGAGCGGCGGCATCGCCTACGTGCTGGACGAGCGCGGCGAATTCGAGCGGCGCTGCAACCTCGCCATGGTCGAGCTCGAGCCGATCGCCGACGAGGACGACGCGCTCGAGGCGCTGGAGCATCGCGGCGGCGACCTCGACGCGCACGGGCTCGTCGACGTCGCCCACAGCCTGAGCCAGGACGACGCGCAGCTGGTGCGCCGGCTGATCGCGCGCCACGTGCGCTACACCGACAGTCCCCGCGGCAAGGCGATCCTCGCCGAGTGGAGCCGCTATCGCACCAAATTCGTCAAGGTGATGCCCATCGAGTACCGCCGCGCCCTGCAGCAGCTCCAGGCGAGGACGCGCGCCACCGAGCGCACCGAGGTGAGCGTGGCGGTGGGGGACTAGGACCGGTTCAGGATGGGCAAGCCGACGGGGTTTCTCGAATACCAGCGGCGCGACCGCGGCTACGCGCCGGTGGCGGAGCGGGTGCAGCATTGGCGCGAGTTCGTCAAGCCGCTGGCCGAGGACGAGCTGCGCCGCCAGGGCGCGCGCTGCATGGATTGCGGCACGCCCTTCTGCCATCCCGCCTGCCCGGTCAACAACCTCATCCCCGACTGGAACGACCTCACCTACCAGAACGACCCGCGCACGGCGCTCGCCACGCTGCACCGGACCAACAACTTCCCCGACGTGACCGGCCGCGTCTGCCCGGCGCCCTGCGAGGCCGCCTGCACGCTCAACCTCATCGAAGAGCCCGTCACCATCAAGACCATCGAGCACGCGATCGTCGAGCGCGGCTGGGACGAAGGCTGGATCGAGCCGATAATCTCGGCCCATCGCACCGGCAAGCGCGTCGCCGTCGTCGGCTCGGGCCCGGCCGGACTCGCCTGCGCCCAGCAGCTCGCGCGCGCCGGGCATAGCGTCGCCGTCTTCGAGAAGGCGCCCCGCATCGGC
>JASHTP010000372.1 GCA_030040495.1 Alphaproteobacteria bacterium | reverse complement strand
CGATCTGCAGCTCGCCTCGACCAAGGCGCCCATGGCCTTCGACCAGGCGCTCGGGGCGAAGCCGGGCTCCGGCCAGCCGGCGCAGGCCGGCTACAAAGGCCAGGGCGACCGCAGCGGCGCCGCGTCGCGACGCCGCCTGCCCGCGCCGACGCCGACAAGCCCGCCTCCCGCCGCGCCAGCGAGCGCCGAGGCGCCGGTCGAGGCGAGGATGGCGGATCCTTACGCTCCGGGAAGCATCGTCGATATCGAGGCGTGAGCGACGCGGCGGCGGCGGTCGGCCGATGACCGTCTCCCGAGATCTCCGGCGCGTCGCTAGCTGGCCGGATGCCGGCGTTCGACGCCGCAAGCAGGGGCGATGGCGGCCATGGCGACGACGTCTTGCCAGCGTCCGTTGATGAAGGCGGCGTCGCGATGCGTGCCTTCCTCGTCGAAGCCCGCCGCCCGATAGCAGCGGATCGCCCGCGAATTTTCCTTGAGAACGGTCAGCGACACGCGATGCAGGTTGAGGCCGTGCCAGGCATACTCGGTCAACAGGCGCAGAGCGTCCACGCCGTAGCCTTGGCCCCGATGTCTTTCGTCTCCGATGCGGATGCTCAGCGCGGCCGAGCGGTGCGTGCAGTCGATGCTGGCGAGACTGGTGTAGCCGATCAGCTCGGCCGTCGGCATCCGGCGTATGGTGAAGAGGACCCTCGACGCGTCGCCGCCGAAGGCATGCAACCAGGCGCCGAAGGTGATCCAGTCCACCGGTCGGTAGGCCAGGTCCTGTCGCGCCGTCGTGGCGTCGTTGACCCATCGGAACAGGTGGGCGGCATCGCCCGGTCCGACCGGGCCGAGGGCGACCTTGGAACCGACCAGGGCAAGCGGCGTCGCCTGGGGCGACAGGGTCGCTCCCTCGGCGAAACCGGGTGTGCGCGCATCGATGCGCGTCGCGGACCGCGGCGCGCCGGGCTGTTGATCAACCGACATGGCAGGTCTCTGTCACCAGCTGCTGTCTCGACGGTGAGAAGGCATGTGCCGCTGGGCCTGCTGCAGGATCCGTACCACTCGGCGAAGCGGGAGAAAGCGCCGCTCGCGCCGTCGGAAAGCGCCTCCGATCCCTGGCTTTCGCGCGGCAAAGATCGCCGCGTCGGCATAATTTGCCGGCCGCCGCGAGAAGGGAAGCGGCACTGCAAGCCTGCCGCTTCCCTCGCCCCACCCCCGCAACGAACCCGGAATTCCTAGAGCGTGAACCGGTCGCCGAGATAGACGCGACGCACGTCGGCGTCGGCGACGATCTCGCTCGGCACGCCTTCCATCAGCACCCGTCCCTCGTGCAGCACATAGGCGCGGTCGACGATCTCGAGCGCCTCGCGCACATTGTGGTCGGTGATGAGCACGCCGATGCCGCGATCCTTCAGATGCGAGACCAGCTTGCGGATCTCGCCGACGGCGATCGGGTCGATGCCGGCGAGCGGCTCGTCGAGCAGCATGAAGTGCGGCTGGGTGGCGAGCGCGCGGGCGATCTCGACGCGGCGGCGCTCGCCGCCCGACAGCGCCATCGCCGGAACGCGGCGCAGATGGGTGATCGAGAACTCGGCCAGGAGCTCGTCGATGGCCGCCTCGCGCGCCTCGCGCTCGGGCTCGCTGACCTCGAGCACGGCGCGGATGTTCTGCTCGACGGTGAGGCCGCGGAAGATCGACGCCTCCTGCGGCAGGTAGCCGATGCCGAGCCGCGCGCGGCGGTACATGGGCAGGTCGGTGATGTCGTGCCCGTCGAGCGTGATGGTGCCGAAGTCGGGCGCGATCAGGCCGGTGATGATGTAGAAGCAGGTCGTCTTGCCGGCGCCGTTCGGTCCGAGCAGCCCCACCGCTTCGCCGCGCTGCACCGAGACGTTGACGTTGCGCAGCACCGGGCGCTTCTTGAAGCTCTTGCCGAGATTGTCGGCGGCGAGGCCGCGATTGTCGGCGATGAGGCGCGGCCCGCCGCCGGGCCAGGCCTGGGCGTGCGGTTCCTGGTCGGGCGTCATTGCGCGGGCTTGTCCGCCGCCGCCGGGGCGGGCTTCGCCGGCGGCGTGGGCTTCGGGCGCGGCACCAGCAGGCCGGCGACGCGCTCCTTGGGGCCTTCGGTGAGCTTGGTGGAGGGCGGCGCGCTCAGCAGCCGGCTCACATTCTTGTTGAGATCGACCACGCCGTACCGCCCTCTGAGCTCGTTGTCCCCCCGGGTGAGCGTCACGCGTCCGGTGAGCGTGGCAATGCCGGTGTCGAGGTTGTAGACGCCGGCGTCGCCGCGCGCGATCTGATCGAGCGACGATACCAGAACGTTGCCCAGCGCATCGATGCGGCTGATATGCGACGCGCCCTTTTGATCCTTCTCGACCTCGGCGGTGAGCACGTCGCCGGCGATCTTCTTGCCGTCGCGGAGGTCCACGGCGTCGCCGCGCGCCACCGCAAGCTGCCGGTCGTCGTACCATTCGAGATCGTCGCGCGCCGTCAGCGTGTCGCGCGGCGTCTCGAGCTTCAAATGCTTGCCGGTGACGACGAGCAGCGCCCGGTCGACGTCGTAGACCGCGTGGTCGCCATAGACCGTCTGCGTCTCGGTGGCGATGCGCACATGGCCGTCGGCCTCGAGGCGGTAGATTTCGGTCGAGTTGCCGCCGGTGGGGTCGCTCGCCTGCTGCTTCGGCGCGCCGGCCGCGTCCTTGGGCGCCGCCGCGCCCTTC
>JASHTP010000371.1 GCA_030040495.1 Alphaproteobacteria bacterium | reverse complement strand
TCGGCGACGAGGAAGAAGCGCTCGTCGTGCCGGCGCGCGCCATAGCGCTCGAACATGTCCCCCCAGTAATCGGGCTTGGCGAGGCCGGTGACCTCCTCGTCGAGCGCGATCACCGGCGGCACGTCGGCCGCCACCGCGGCCCGGATCCGCAAGCTCGCGCCGGCATCGGCTGCTGTCGCTGTCTTCATCGCTCGCCTCGACCCCTCGGCGCGCCGGCCGCTGCCGCCGAAACCGCCTGACAAAGTGACGCATCGGCGGCCCGGCGTAAACAGGTAAAATAGTACTGATATAACCATTTTGGCCGAGCAAACGGCTGCGCTGGCCGTCCGCCATGCCAGGCGGCAGAGCGGCGCCCGATCCGGGCATTGATCCAGATCAAATACACGCGGCGGCCGGGCGTGCACACTGCGTTCCAAATCGGTACTCGAATACCAAATAAGCGGCGGGAGGTCGCGACATGAAGGCGAGCTTGGCCAACGGCGTCACCTTCGAGCGGCGCATCGGCGTCGACGAGGGCCGCACCATAGGCTTCATGGGCGAGGGCGGCCGCGTCTACGCCACGCCGGCGCTGGTGCGCGACATCGAGCAGACCTGCCGGGACGGCATGCTCGAGCATCTCGACAGCGGCGAGGACTCGGTCGGCGTGCGGATCGAGCTCGACCATCTCGCGCCGACGCTGCTCGGCATGACGGTCGAGATCCGCGCCACGGTCAGCGAGGTCAAGGGCCGGCTCGTCACCTTCGACATCGCGGCGCGCGATCCGCTCGACCAGATCGCGCGCGGCAAGCATGTGCGCTTCGTCAGCGACGTGCAGAAGACGATCGAGCGACTCAAGGCCAAGGCGGCCAAGGCGGGGGCGGCCGGACGATGATCGCGGCGGCGACGGCGAGGCAGGTGCCGAGCTACTGCTATCAATGCGTTGCCGGACCCGATCTGCTGACCGTCCGCGTCGAGGACGGCGTGGCGCTCGCGGTCGAGCCGAATTTCTGCGCCGAAGGCCACCATCCCGGCGCCGGGCGCGTCTGCGTCAAGGCCTACGGGCTGGTGCAGAAGACCTACAACCCGCACCGCGTCCTCACGCCGATGAAGCGCACCAATCCGAAGAAGGGGCGCGACCAGGAGCCGGGCTTCGTGCCGATCTCCTGGGACGAGGCGCTCGGCCTCGTCGCCGACAAGCTCAACGCCATCCGCGCCGCTGGCCTGCTCGACGCCTCGGGCTACCCCAAGCTCGCCGCGAGCTTTGGCGGCGGCGGCACGCCGCAATCCTACATGGGCACCTTTCCCGCCTTCCTCGCCGCCTGGGGGCCGGTCGATATGGGCTTCGGCAGCGGCCAGGGCGTCAAATGCTTCCACTCCGAGCATCTCTATGGCGAGCTCTGGCACCGCGCCTTCACCGTCTCGCCGGACACGCCCTCCTGCCGCTACGTCATCTCGCTCGGCAGCAACACCGAGGCCTCGGGCGGCGTCGTCGGCGTGAAGCGCCACGCCGATGCGCGCGCCCGCGGCCTGCGCCGCGTCCAGGTCGAGCCGCATCTCTCGGTCACCGGCGCCTGCTCCGCGGAATGGGTGCCGATCCGGCCGAAGACCGATGCCGCCTTTCTCTACGCCCTCATCCACGTGCTGCTGCACGAGCAGCCGCGCGCGCGCCTCGATCTCGCCTTCCTGGCGGAGCGCACCGCCTCGCCCTATCTCGTCGGCGCCCACGGCTACTACCTGCGCGATCCCGCCACCGGCAAGCCGCTGATCTGGGACCGCCGGCGCGAGGCGGCGGTGGCCTATGACGCGCCCGGCGCCGAGCCGGCGCTGGAGGGACGCTTCAGCGCCGCCGCGATCGAGATCGGCGCCGATGGCGAGCGCCTCGCCGAGGGCGTGCTCGCCGGCGAGACGTCGTTCAGCAAGCTCGTCGCCCACCTGGCGCCCGCGACGCCCGAGTGGGCGGCGGCGATCTGCGACGTGCCGGCGGCGACCCTCCGCCGCATCGCCGACGAGTTCCTCGCCCAGGCCTGCGTCGGCGAGACGGTCGAGATCGACGGAGCGGTGCTGCCCTTCCGCCCGGTGGCGGTGACGCTCGGCAAGACCGTGAACAATGGCTGGGGCGGCTATGAGTGCTGCTGGGCGCGCACCGTGGCGGTGGCGCTCGTCGGCGCGCTCGAGGTTCCCGGCGGCACGCTGGGGACGACGGTGCGCCTCAACCGGCCGATGTCCGACCGCATCGGCAGCGTCAAGCCGGGCGTCGACGGCTTCATGGACTACCCGTTCAACCCGACCGATCACGAGCACTGGTCGCCGCGGCCCAACATCCGCAACGCCTATCGCAGCCTGGTGCCGCTCGCCGCCAACGGGCCGTGGAGCCAGGCGCTCGGCCCCACCCATCTCGCCTGGATGTTCCTCGACGGCACGCCCAAGGGACTGCCCGAGGTCACCTTCCCCGAGCTCTGGTTCCTTTACCGCACCAACCCCGCCATCTCCTTCTGGGACACAGCGGCGCTCGCCGACAAGATGGCGCGCTTCCCGTTCATCGTCGCCTTCGCCTACACGCGCGACGAATCGAACCACATGGCCGACATCCTGCTGCCGGAATGCACCGACCTCGAGGGGCTGCAGCTCATCCGCGTCGGCGGCACGAAATATGTCGAGCAGTTCTGGGACGAGGAGGGATTCGCGCTGCGCCAGCCGGCGGTCGCGGCGCGCGGCGAGGCGCGCGACTTCACCGACATCGCCACCGAGCTGGCGCGGCGGACGGGGCTGCTCGCGCCTTACAATGCCGCGATCAATCGCGGCGCGACCGGCGTGCCGCTCAAGACCGAGCGCTACGATTTCAGCCTCGATCCCGCCATCCCCCACGGCCGCGACGCGATCTGGGACGCTGCCTGCCGCGCCGCGAGCGCCGAGCTGACCGACGGCGCCGCGAGCGACGGGCTCGACTGGTGGAAGGCGCACGGCTTCCGCACGCGCCCCTTTCCGCGCAGCGACTGGTACCTCTATCCGGCGCTGGCGCGGCAGGGGCTGCGCTTCGAGCTGCCCTATCAGGAGCGGCTCTACCGCATCGGCCAGGAGCTCGGCCGGCGCCTGCACGAGCACGGCATGAGCTGGTGGGACAGCCAGCTGGCGGAATACCAGGCGCTGCCGGCGTGGAAGGATTTCCCCGCGCTGTGGGAGAAGTCGCTGGTGCAGATGGGCGGCGCGCCGCGGGATTTCCCGTTCTGGCTGGTCACCGCGCGCAGCATGCAATACGCCTGGGGCGGCAATGCCGGCATCCAGCTCATGCACGAGGTCGCCCGGAACGTCGCCGGCCATGGCGGCGTGGTCGTCAACGCCACCGTCGCGGAGCGGCTCGGCATCGCGGAAGGCGACCTCGTCGAGATCCGCACGCCGCGCCGCGCGACGCGCGGCCGCGCCGTGCTGCGCCAGGGCATTCGCCCCGACACGCTGCTCATGATCGGCCAGTTCGACCATTGGGTCATGCCCTTCGCGCGCGGTCTCGGCGTCCCCAGCATGAACGGGCTGGTGCCGCTCTCGCTCGAGCTCACCGACGCCACCGGTTCGGGCGCCGATCTCGTGCGCGTCGGCCTCGCGCGCGTCGGGGAGCGGACGTGACCCGTTGGGTCATGGTGGCGGATCTGCGCCGCTGCGTCGGCTGCCAGACCTGCACGGCCGCCTGCAAGCAGGCGAACGCGACGCCGCCCGGCGTGCAATGGCGGCGCGTGCTCGACCTGGAGGAGGGCACGTACCCCGATGTCCGCCGCGCCTTCGTGCCGGTGGGCTGCATGCATTGCGACGAGCCGCCCTGCCTCGACGTGTGCCCCTCGACGGCGACGCGCCGGCGCGACGACGGCATCGTCACCATCGATTACGATCTCTGCATCGGCTGCAGCTATTGCGCCGTCGCCTGTCCCTACCAGGCGCGTCACCGCACCGACCGCGCCACCTTCGCCTATGGCGCGGCGCCGAGCCGCGCCGAGGCGCAGCGCTTCGACGAGGGGCGGCTGGCGGTAGCGACGAAATGCACCTTCTGCGTCGACCGCATCGATGCCGGGCGGGCCAGGGGGCTGACGCCGGGCGTCGATCCCGAGGCGACGCCGGCCTGCGTCAATTCCTGCATCGCCGGCGCGCTGCATTTCGGCGACATCGAGGATACCGCCAGCAACGTCTCGCGGCTCATCGCCGAGAACCGGCACTTCCGCATGCACGAGGCGCTCGGCACCGGCCCCGGCTTCTATTACCTCTGGGATTAGGAGGCGGCCCCCATGGAGCGCATCGCGCCTTGGCTGCAAACCCAATGGGACCGCCGCGCCGCCGGCAATTTCATCTTCGGCGGCACCGGCGCCGGGCTGGCGATCTGCGCCGCGGCGAGCGCGCTCGCCGCGGGTGCGCATCCCGCGCCGGCCTACGCCGTGGCGGGCCTTTCGATCGCCGCCGGCCTTTCCCTGGTCTGGCTCGAGATCGGCCGCCCCTGGCGCT
>JASHTP010000030.1 GCA_030040495.1 Alphaproteobacteria bacterium | reverse complement strand
ATCGGCGAAGGCGACCCCGATCGGCGCGTCGCGGAAGATGCCGGCCGCGGCGGACGGCGACGCGGCCGGCGCTGCTGCCGCAGACGCGGACGGCGCCGGCGAAAGGCTCACGCGGGGCGCGAACCACCAGGCCGAGCGGCCGCCCGACAGCGGTCGGACCGCGGCGGCGATCTCCGTACCCGCGCCGAGGGCAAAGGCCTCCTCGCTGGCCAGGCCCGCGGTGGCGCTGCGGGTGAGGCGGTAAAGCGTGGCGGCGGAGGCCTCGCCCATCATGGCCAGTTCCGGCGGCGGCGGCGCCTCGCCGTCCTGCGTGCCCGTGATCCGGCGATAGGCGTCGTTGCAGTCGAGCACGGCCCCGTCGGCGCCCGTCACCACCCAGGCCACCGTCGCGCGCGCGGCCGCCTCGGCGATGCGCGCCGCCTCCGGCAGCGCGTCGCGCCACCGCGGCGAGCGCTCGTCGAGATCGATCTCGACCGGGCCGGCCGGGTCAGGAGCGCCGCTCATCGCTCTTCCTGGTCCGCGCCGACGCGCGGGCGCGGTCGCGCTGGTCGTAGGCGCGCACGATGCGCGAGACCAGCGGATGGCGCACCACGTCGGCCTCGGTGAACTCGATCTTGGCCACGCCCTCGACGCCGTCGAGCGTGTCGAGCGCGTCGCGCAGCCCGCATTGCGCCCCCGGCGGCAGGTCGATCTGCGAGAGATCGCCGGTGACCGCCATGCGCGCATTCTCGCCGAGCCGGGTCAGGAACATCTTCATCTGGACCGGCGTGGTGTTCTGCGCCTCGTCGAGGATGACGAAGGCGTTGGCGAGCGTGCGCCCGCGCATGAAGGCGAGCGGCGCGATCTCGATGTCGCCGTTGGCCAGACGCTTCATCACCTGATCGCCCGGCAGCATGTCGTAGAGCGCATCATAGAGCGGCCGGAGATAGGGGTCGACCTTCTCGCGGAGATCGCCGGGCAGGAAGCCCAGCCGCTCGCCCGCCTCCACCGCCGGCCGCGACAGCACGATGCGCTCGATCGCGCCCGACATCATCATGTCGACCGCGGTGGCGACGGCGAGATAGGTCTTGCCGGTGCCGGCGGGGCCGAGGCCGAACACCAGCTCGTGCTCGCGCAGCGCGCGCAGATAGGCCGCCTGGTTGGGGCTGCGCGCCGTGATGCGGCGCTTCTTGGTGCGGATCTCCTCGCCCTCGCTCCACAGCTCCGGGTGGCCGGGGCGGCTCTGCGCCAGCCGCAGCGCGGCGTCGACCGCGGCGGCGTCGACCTCGAGCCCGCGCTGCAGGCGCTCATAGAGCGCCGAGAGCGCCGCGCGCGCCACGTCGGTGCGCGCGCTCGGGCCGGAGATGGCGATCCGGTTGCCGCGCGAGACGACGGCGACGCCGAGCTTGCGCTCGATGCGGTCGAGATTCCGGTCGCGCTCGCCGAACAGGAGCGGCAGCAGCGAATTGTCGTCGAACTGCATCTGCACGCGGCCCTCGGCGCCGTCGGCGCTCATCGCCGCACCGTCGCCGCGGCGACCTCGCCGGCGAGGCTGTTGGGCCCGACCGCGGTGATCCGCACCTTCAGCACGGCGCCGATCTCCCGCTCCGGCGCTCGCGCATGCACCGCTTGCAGATAGGGAGTGCGGCCGACGAGCTGGCCTTCGTGCCGGCCGCGCCGCTCGAACAGCACCGGCAGCTCGCTTCCGACCGCTCCGTCGTTGAAGGCGCGCTGCTCGGCGGCGATGAGCGCCTGCAGCTCGGCCAGGCGCTCGGCCTTGATCGCCTCGGGCACCTGCTCCGGCAGCGACGCGGCGGGCGTGCCCGGGCGCGGGCTGTATTTGAAGGAATAGGCCTGGGCGAAGCCCACCTCGCGCACCAGCGCCAGGGTCGCCGCGAAGTCGCGCGCGCTCTCGCCGGGAAATCCGACGATGAAATCCGAGGAGAAGGCGATGTCCGGCCGCGCCCGGCGCAGCCGCGCGACGATGCCGCGGTAATCGTCGGCGCCGTGGCGGCGGTTCATCGCCCGCAGCACCGCGTCCGAGCCCGACTGCACCGGAAGGTGCAGGAACGGCATGAGCGACGGCAGGTCGCGATGGGCGGCGACGAGCCCGTCATCGACGTCGAGCGGGTGCGAGGTGGTGTAGCGCAGCCGCTTCAGCCCCTCGATCTCGGCGAGCGCGCGCAGCAGCGCGCCGAGCCCGCCGCCTGCTTCGCCGTGCCAGGCATTGACGTTCTGGCCGAGCAGCGTGATCTCGCGCGCGCCCAGCGCGACGAGGCGGCGCGCCTCGGCGATGATGTCCCGCGCCGGGCGCGAGAACTCGGCGCCGCGGGTATAGGGCACGACGCAGAAGCTGCAGAACTTGTCGCAGCCCTCCTGCACCGACAGGAAGGCGGAGACGCCCTGCGGCGCCGACGCTTCCGGCAGGAAGTCGAACTTGGCCTCGGCCGGGAAGTCGGTGTCGAGCACCTGGCCGCCGGCGCGCGCCACCTGCGCCACCATCTCCGGCAGGCGATGGTAGGTCTGCGGCCCCAGCACGATGTCGACGAAGGGCGCCCGCGCCACGATCTCGGCGCCTTCGGCCTGCGCCACGCAGCCGGCGACGGCGAGGATCATGCGGCCGCCGCCGTCGCTCTTCTGCGCCTTCAGCCGGCGCAGCCTGCCGAGCTCGGAGAACACCTTCTCCGCCGCCTTCTCGCGGATGTGGCAGGTGTTGAGGATGACCATGTCGGCATCCTCGGCCGCCGTCGCCGGGGCGTAGCCGAGCGGCGCCAGCACGTCCGCCATGCGCGCGGAATCATAGACGTTCATCTGGCAGCCATAGGTCTTGATATAGAGCTTCTTGGCCAAGCGCCTATCCTGCTCCGCTCATTGCGCCGCCACGGCCGGCGCCGGCAGCGGACCCGGCCATTCCTGCGGCCGCCCGGCGATCGCGCTCGCCACGCCCGCCGCCACCACCCGGTAGCAATGCTCGGCCAGCGCCTTGCGCGAGGCGAAATCGGCGAGCGTCACCGGCGGATGGAAGTTGACATCGACGCCGAGCCGGCCGAGGCCGAGCAAGGTCCAGAGATGCGGCGCGAACGCCATGTCGCCGTACCAGGCGACGAAGGGCCGGTAGAAGCGGCAGAGCGGCATGCCGTCGAGCCGGACATAGGCGATCGAGACCGGCTGCACGCGCAACGGGCCTTGCGCGCCGACATAGTTGGCGACGCTGAAGAGCGCGCTCTTGAACGGCAGCGCCCGGTTGCCGTCGCCGGTGGTGCCTTCGGGAAACAGGATGAGGTTGTCGTCCTCGTCGAGCCGCTCGCGGATGGCGTCGCGCTGGCGGTGCGTGCTGCTGACGCGGCGGTCGACGAAGACGGTGCGTTGCAGCTTGGCGAGCCAGCCGAAGAGCGGCCAGCGCGCGACGTCGGCCTTGGAGATGAACGAGGCCTCGAGCAGCGAGCCCAGGATCTCGATGTCGAGGAACGAGACGTGGTTGGCGACGAAGAGCGTCGGCCGCAGCGCCGACGGCTCGCCCGTCACCCGCACGTCGAAGCCGAGCAGCCGGGTCGTCCAGCCGTGATAGAGCAGCGGCAGCCGGCGCTGCAGCGGCGATCGCAGCAGCAGCAGCGCCGCCTGGAGCGGCATCAGCGGCAGGGTGAGGGCGAGATAGAGCAGGAGCCGACCCAGCCGAAGGGACGTGGCGCTCATTGGCCGGCGCCGCCGTCCCGCGCCTGGCGCTCGTAGTGCCGATAATACTTATCGGTGACCAGATCGGTCTTCACCACGACGCAGACATCGGTGGTGTTGAACTGGTGGTCGATCACCGCGCCGTCGCCGACGAAGCCGCCGAGGCGCAGATAGCCCTTGATCAGCGGCGGCAGCTCGGCGAGCGTGCGCGCGGCGTCGAGCGCGGCGGCGTCGAGCCGGCGCATCTCGACATAGCGCTCGGCCAGCGCGCGCGGCCGCAGCGACGGCGGCGCCAGGTGATGATGGTGGAGATAGGAGAGCGGCGCGGCGAGCGCGTCGGGATCGATGCCCGGCAGGCTGGCGCAGCCGAACATCAGCGCGATGTCGTAGTGGAAGACGTAGGAGGCGATGCCGCGCCACAGCAGCTGCATGGTCGGCCGGTTGCGCGCCGAGGCGTCGACGCAGGAGCGGCCGAGCTCGAGGATCTCGCGCGGATAGGCGGCGATCTTGGCGATGTCGTATTCGGCGGCGGAGTAGAAGCGGCCGTGGCGCTGCGCCGCCGGGCGGCGGATCAGGCGGTAGGTCCCGACCACCGCCTGGGCGCCGCTGCCGCGCCCACGGTCGATGACCAGGAGATGGTCGCAGACCCCGTCGAAGCTGTCGAAATCGCGCCCGAGCCGCTCCATCTCCGCGGTCGGCTTCGCCCCCATCTCCTCGTAGAAGACGCGGTAGCGCAGGCGCTGCGCGGCGTCGATCTCGGCGGCGGTCTCGGCCAGCCGCACCTGCAGCTTGTCCGAGCGCACGTCGACGATCGAAGCCGGGACGATCGGCGCCGGCTCGGGCGGGGCGATCACCTGATGCTGCGGCTCGATCAAGGCTGCTTCCCGGCGGTCACTTGCGCTCGGCCTTGCCGGCGAGCGGCACGGCGTAGAGCTCGAGCCGGTGGCCGACGAGCTTGTAGCCCAGCTTCTCGGCCACCTGGCGCTGCAGCTTCTCGATGTCCTCGTTGCGGAACTCGATGACCCGGCCGCTCTGCACGTCGATGAGGTGGTCGTGATGGTCGGATGTCGCTTCCTCGTAGCGCGCGCGGCCGTCGCCGAAATCGTGCCGCGCCAGGATGTTGGCCTCCTCGAACAGGCGCACGGTGCGATAGACGGTGGCGATGCTGATCTTGGGGTCGATCTCGGTGGCCCGGCGATGCACCGCCTCGACATCGGGATGGTCGGCGGCCTCCGAGAGCACGCGGGCGATCACGCGGCGCTGCTCCGTCATCTTCAGCCCCTTGTCGAGGCAGAGTTGTTCAAGCCGGGAGGGCATCCCCACCTGTCACAGGTGCCATTGCGCGTCCGAAACAGTATAGCCCAAAGCGGCAGGCGAGCCTATACCGCCGGCCCGGCCGTCCTCGGTCAGGCGGCGCTGCTGCGCCGGCCGCGGGTGCCGAGGCCGATCTCCTTGGCGAGCTTGCTGCGCTGGCGCGCGTAATTGGGCGCCACCATCGGATAGTCGGGCGGCAGGCTCCAGCGCTCGCGATACTCGTCGGGGGTCATGTTGTAGGCGGTTTTGAGATGCCGCTTCAACATCTTGAGCTTCTTGCCGTCTTCCAGGCAGATGATGTAGTCGGGATGGACCGAGCGCTTGACGCTCACCGCCGGCTGCGGCCGCTCCGCCGTCGACACCGGCACCTTGCCGATGCCGGCGAGCGATTGATAAACCTGATTAATGAGCTGCGGCAAGTCGCTGACGGCCACGGTATTGTTTGACACATGAGCCGCGACGATTTCGGTGGTCAGCGCGAGCAGGTCGTTTGAATTGGCTGCGTCAGCCATTTCCGCAAGTTCCTCTGTCAATTTCAATCATCGATATATGGACTCTGCTCGCGGGAAGCAATGAGTATCTGGCCAGCCAGCATTGATTTTTCGGTGAAAAGCATGGCGCGAGCAACGAATGCTGAATTTGACGTGCAGGTGTCGGCACCGACTTGCCCCTTACGGGTAGGGTCAAGTCGACGGCGAGTGAAACGCAGGACGCTGCAAGTTGCCGCGGTGTCTCAGGGCAGCAGCGCCCGACGAAAGAGCAGGGCGTCGACCGTGACGCCGCCGCGGCGGTAATAGCCGCGCCGCTGTCCGCTGGGCGCGAAGCCCGAGCTCTCATAGAGCTGGCGTGCCGGCGCATTGTCGGCGGCGACCTCGAGCCCGACATTGCGCGCCCCGCCGCGCCAGGCCCGCTCGAAGAGATCGGCGAGCAGCGCGCGGCCGATGCCCTGGCGCCGGCAGTCGGGCGTCACCGCCAGGGTGAGGATTTCCGCCTCGGCGGCGAGGATGACGTCGAGGATGAAGCCGAGCGGCCGGCCTTCCTCGACATCCTCGACCAGATGGCCGCTCGCGCCGGCCATCGCCAGCAGCTCCGCGAGCGCCTTTTCGTTCCAGCGGTCGTCGGGAAAGCACAGCGCGTGCAGCCGCGCCAGCGCCGGCAGGTCGCCCTCGACGATCGGCCGCAGGCGGCGGCTCATCGCCGCCTCGCCGCCGG
>JASHTP010000370.1 GCA_030040495.1 Alphaproteobacteria bacterium | reverse complement strand
GGATAGTAGGCGGCCGGCGGTGGCGCGTAATAATAAGCGGGGGGCGGCGCATAATAGACCGGAGGCGGCGCGTAATAGGCCGGCGCCGGCGCATAGACCGGAGCCGCCAAGGCGCGGACCGGGGCGGTCGCGATCGTTGCCGCCCCGACGAGCGCCGCCGCGCCCAGCGCGGCCACGCCGAGAAAGACACCGTCGTGATGCCGCCAGTGGGCCGAGGCGGGCGTGAGGGGTGCGGTGGCAAGAGCAAGTGCGGCACAGCCACCGATAATCGCGGCTCGATAGTTCACCATGACCAGCTCCCAGCAAGCGTCGCTTCGCCTCTTGCGACGATGAGACACATAGCACGGGTCATAACGAAACGCAACTGTACCGTTGCGTTATTTTTAAGACCCCCTCGGATGACCCGTCATTAGAGTCATGATTGGCTTATAAAACCCGAATTGAGGATGCCGGATCGCACGGCTGCCTGACGCCCAGCCCGGGCCTAAGGCCGCGCTGCCTTCTCGGCCGGCGCGTGGCGCGCCAGATACTGCTCCAGCGCATTGACCTCGAAGATCGTGCGCGGCGCGTCGATCGGGCCGTCGAGGCGCATGACCAGCGGCGGCGCGTCGGGAGCGCCGGAGAGCGCGAGCTCGACGCGGCTCGCCATCGTCCATTTCGGCAGGTCGAGCCGCAGCGTGGCGCTTCCTTGCCCGCCGGCGGCGACGAGCCTGAGATCGTCGCTCGAGGCGACGCCGCCGGCGAGGCGGAAATGGCCGGCGAGCGAGGAAAATTCGGTGCGCCCGCCGGCGCCGCCGCGCAGCAGCGCCAGGAGATCGCGGGAATGGGACTGAAGCGCCTCATCGACCGCCTTGAGATCGACGCCGGCGACGCTGCCGCCGCGGCTTTCGAGCGCGGCGTCGCCGGAAGCGCGCGCGATGAGCTCCGCCTCGCTGGCGCCGGCGCTGGCGAGGCTCGCCTCGAGATCGAAGTGGCCGTCGAGCAGGCCGGTGCCGAGCGCCGCCTTGAAGTCGGCATCCTTGAGCGCGACGCGCGCCTGAACCGTCGGCGCGGCCGTGGCATCGAGCGTGCCGCTCGCCGCGAGGCTGCCGCCGAAGAGGCGGCCATCGAGCTGCTGCAGCGTCAACACCCCGTCCTTGACCGCGGCCGCGACCGTCGGCGCATCGAGTCGCCAGCCGTCATAGGCGAGACTGTGCGCGGCGAGCTTGAGGGCGAGATCGGCGCGGCGCAGCAGGCCGAGATCGATCGGCGCCTCGGACCAGGGATCGGGCTTCGCCGGCCGCGGCGTCCGCGCCTCGGCGAGCAGGATTCCCGGCCGCGGCGTCGCTTCGTCGAGGCGCCGGTCGATCGCCGCGGCTTGCCGCTCGGACAACAAGCGGTCGATCGTCCAGTCGCCGGCGCTGAGATCGGCATCGAGCTGCGGCCGGGCGCCGGAGAGATCGACGCCGAGCGTGCCCGACAGCGTGCTTTGGCCGATGGCGAGAGCGAGCTGCTCGAGGGTGAACCGATGCCGGTCGCCAGCGAGCCGTCCGGTGAGCTTCACCGCGCCGGGATCGGCAGGCGGCTGATAGAGCGGGCGGAAATTCCGCACCAGCGCGGCGAAGCTCGGATGGTCGAGCTCGAAGCCGAGATCGAGCGTCCCGCTCGGCCGCGCGATGTCGCCGACGACGTGGAAATAGCCGTCGAGCACGCGCAGATCGGTGTCGATGGTGATGGTGTCCTTGTCGTATTGCATGCCGCCGCCGAGGCTGAAGGCGCCATAGCTTCGGCCGGTGGCGAGAGCGGGCGAAGCCACGCGCAGCACGCGCTCGAGCTCGGGCCCGCGCATGTCGAAGGCGAGCTGCCCGGTGGGGGCGCCGCCGAGTTCGTCGACCACGCCGCTGAGATTGGCGGACGCGCCGCCGAGGTCGCCGACGCTGAGCTTGTGGATCGTCGCCTCGCCGTCCTGCAGCGTGGCGGAGAAGCTCACGTCGCTCATCGGCTGGCCGCGCCAAGTCAATCCCTGGAGGCTGCCGTCGACATTGGCGTCGAAGCCCGCCAGCAGCGACAGCGCGTCGCGCAGCGAAACCCCGGCCGCCGGCGGCGCGGCGGCGTGGCGCGGCGGCAGATAGGCGTCGAGATTGAACCGGTCCGCCGCGAAGCGCAGGCCGATCCCGGGCCGCGCGCGCAGCAGCACCGTCGCGGCGCCGCTCAGCCGCGTCGCATCGAGCGTGGCTTCGATGTCGGTGAGATCGAGCCGATCGCCCGCGAGCGCCAGACGGCTCGACAGCGTCGCTTTGCGCAACCGGTCGGCCGGGACCGAAGCGACACTCGCGCCGAACCAGCCGACGAGGCTGCGGAGATCGTCGGAATTGATGGCGACGGTGCCCTCGGCGCCGAGGCCGGCGGCGGTCGGCGCGGCGCTGCCGCTCAAGGACGCGTCCGAGCCGCCCGGCAGCAGCGCGGCCAGGCGGTCGAGGGTGAGCCGGCCCCGGGCGAGAGACAGCTTGAGGCGCGCTTCGCGGATCAGCCCGCCGCGCCACAGCACCGCCTCGACGCC
>JASHTP010000369.1 GCA_030040495.1 Alphaproteobacteria bacterium | reverse complement strand
CCCTGGGCCGCGAGGCGCCGACGGTGGCCGATCTCCTCGACGCGCCCGATCCCGCGGCGCTGGCGCGGAGCGCCGCGGGCGAGCGCGTCGGCACCGTCGCCGCGCTCCTCGCCAACAGCGCCGCCGGGCGCCGCGATCCCGCCTTGCCGCATTTCCTCGCGCCCGTCGACCTGCAGGCGATCAAGGCCGCCGGCGTCACCTTCATGCGCAGCCTGCTGGAGCGCGTCATCGAGGAGCAGACCAAGGGCGATCCGGCGGCGGCGAACGGTGTGCGCCGCACCTTGGCGCGCGAGATCGGCGCCGACCTCGCCAGCATCAGGCCGGGCACGCCCGCGGCGGCGCGGCTCAAGGAGGCGCTCGTCGCGCGCGGGCTCTGGTCGCAATATCTCGAGGTCGGCATCGGTCCCGACGCCGAGATCTTCACCAAGGCGCAGCCTCTGTCGGCGGTCGGCACCGGCGCCGGCATCGGCCTGCACCCGGCCTCGGTGTGGAACAATCCCGAGCCCGAAGTGGTGCTCGCGGTGAACGGCGGCGGCGCCATCCGCGGCGCCATGCTCGGCAACGACGTCAATCTGCGCGACTTCGAGGGCAGGAGCGCGCTGCTGCTCGGCAAGTCCAAGGACAACAACGCCTCGTGCGCGCTCGGCCCCTTCCTCCGCCTGTTCGACCACGGCTTCACGCTCGACGATGTCCGCGCCTGCACGGTGAGCCTCAGGGTCGAGGGCGAGGACGGCTTCGTCCTCGCCGGCGAGAGCTCGATGCGGCAGATCAGCCGCGACCCCGCCGAGCTGGTGGCGCAGACGATCGGCGCCGCGCATCAATATCCCGACGGCTTCGTGCTGTTCTGCGGCACCATGTTCGCGCCGACCGAGGATCGCGGCGAGAAGGGTCAGGGCTTCACCCACAAGCGCGGCGACATCGTCACCATCTCCTCGCCGAAGCTGGGCGCGCTGGTCAACCGCGTCGACACCAGCGACCGCCTGCCGCCCTGGGAGTTCGGCGCCCGCGCGTTGATGCGCAGCCTCGCGCGGCGCGGGCTGCTCTGACGCAGTACGCGATCGCGCCAAAATCGCTTCGTCGTTCCCGCGAGAGGATTGCTAGGCGAAATGAGTCTGGCGCGACGACACGCGCGAGAAGCGCCGACGGTCGTTCAACGCGTAAAGAGACAGCGTTTTTCGCAGGGTCAAGTCCGAAGCGCACATAAGCCGAGCGTACGGAACCCCGTCAGTCCCGCGGAATACGGCATCTACGATCCATTCGGTACCGAGCGTGCCGAAGAGGCCAGGGTGGACGTGCCGGTAGCAGTGTCCCCGCTCAATACTCGACGATTCGGACGTCGTCATGGTCCACTTGCCGCTTGCCTGCTGCCGGGCGCGATCAACGGGGTGCTCGGCATCGAGAAGAATTCCGCTCGATAGAGAAGCGATCGAAGAGTCAAAGTTCCTTGATTGCGGATTGCCGCGTCACCAGTGAGCATCCTATGCGGCCGGCTTGAGGTCCCCGTCGGCCGCGCTCTCCCGCTCTGGCGCGGTTTCCGAAATGCGGGCCGCAAAGCCCCAGTCGCGCAGACATTCGAGGGCGATCTCGGCATCTTCCCGCGCGATCTGCCGAACCCGCACTCCACTGGTCACACTACGCGAAACCGTGAGCCCCAGCGCCTCGGCGGCCGCTTGGGCACTGGCTGGAATGACAATGTCGACGAGATCGCTCATCGGAATCCTCGCTGCGGCAGAATATCGAGCAGACCGCATAAAGAATCCATGCGGATCGATTGCTCGCCGTATTAAGAAATCGACAAAGGTGGAATTTTCCGGTGCCGCCTCGGGGCTGGTCAGCGAAACCCGGTCCGCCTGCCGGTCGAGCTCGGTGATCGGCGCACGGCGCCGATTACCAGGGGAGAGCTTGCCTTGACAGGGCGGGAGAGAAACCAATTCCGCCGGTCGCTTGGTTTTTTGCGGTCTGGTCATGGCGCGACTGGGAGCTCCGGTGACGCCGGTTTGGCGCCCGCTGTCGGGTGTAAGGCGGCTGTGCCGGATCGGGCTCGCTCGATCACCTCGTCGACGCGGGCGAGGAGCCTCGCAGCGACGGTGACCCGGTTCCGTGGCCTCGCGTCCGATGGGTCCGTCGCTTCGGCGGCCGATTGCGTTGGCCGAGGAGCCTGGCGCCTTCTACGATGTGGCCCCGCTGAACGGCAGCACAGGCGCGAGGCGGCCGGGATCGGGATATCGACCGCGCCGCCGGTGACCGCCGATCCCGTCGCGCGCCTGTGCCTCGAAATCGGCAGCGAGAGGTCGGACCCTGTGGCAAAAATCCGCATTATTCTGCATGGCAAGGCGGCCCTCGACGCTCGTGTGAGAACGGCAGTTTCGGCGCTCCGGCAGGATGGCCACGGTGCCGAGGTGCGAGTCACATGGGAAGCGGGCGATGCTGCGCGGTTGACGGTTGAAGCCGTCGCCGAGGCCGGTAGAGGCAATATCGACTGCATCGTCGCCGGCGGCGGCGACGGCACAATCAACGAGGTGTTTGGGGCAGCCTATACGGCGGGTCTGCCGACTGGATGTTGTCTCGGTATTCTTCCCCTGGGCACGGCCAACGATTTTGCCCATTCGGCGGGCGTGCCGACGCAGGATCCTGCGGCCGCCTTGCGGCTTGCGGCGAGCGCGCCGCCGCGATGGATCGATGTCGGCCTCGTCGGCGGCAGGCCATTTGTGAACCTCGTCTCGGGCGGCTTCGGCTCGCGCGTTACCGCCGAAACGGACCCCGAACTTAAGCGGCGACTCGGCCGATTGGCCTACCTGATCACCGGAATCTCGCGATTTGCCGAGCTCTCGGCGAGCCGAGGCGGTTTTCGCGCGGAAGGCTTTGCCTGGGATGGACGTTTCCTCGCCCTTGCGATTGGCAATGGCCGGCAGGCCGGCGGCGGCGTGCCGCTTTGCCCGAACGCGCTGATCGACGACGGTTTGTTGGATTTGATGATATTGCCCGAACTGGACCACATGGCTCGCCCCGACGCCTTCTCCCGTTTGCTGCGGGAAGGTCCGGCGGGCATTCGCGCCGAGCTGGTCACGACGCGAAGTTCTTGGATCGAGTTTGAGTCGGACCACGATCTAAACGTGAATCTGGATGGCGAGCCCTCGCTCTTGAAACGGTTTCGCGTCGAATGTCGCCGGCGTGTCCTGCCCGTGCGTCTCGGCGAAACTCCTCTCGTATCGGCCCAACGCGGGGGTGTTTGAGCCCGATCCTCGCGTGAGCCCTTGAAGCTCTCGGATTCGAGCGGCGTTCAACCGAGCGCACGCACGCCGTGAGACAAGGCGCTCGCGATCTTGACTGCCCGCAAGCGCGGTGAGCGCCGCCGCATTGGGGGAGCGCAGCGTGCTCTCGAGCAAGGGCCCGACAGCGCTCAAGCCGAATCCAGCAAGAACGAAGTACTGTGCCGGGCGCCGTTCCGGGACGACAAAGAGCGAAACCCGGGCTTTGCTCGCGCCGAAGGGCTCCGGCCGCGCGGTTGTCGCCCGCGCCGGCGGCGTCTATCGTCCCGCGGCAACGGGAGGAGCAGCATGGCGGAGACGAAGACGGCGCTGGTCGCCGGCGGGCTCGGCGTCATCGGCCGGGCGCTGGTGCAGCATTTCGCCGAGCGCGAGGGCTGGGAGGTGGTGGCGCTGTCGCGCCGCGCCCCGGATTTCGAGACGCGCGCCCGCTATCTCGCGGTCGATCTGCTCGACGCGGCGGCGACCGAGGCCGCGCTCGCCCGTCTCGGCGAGGTGACCCATCTCTTCTACGCCGCCTATCAGGAGAAGCGCGACCCGGCGGAGCAGGTCTCGGTCAATCTGGCGATGCTGCGGAATCTCGGCCGCGCCGCCGGCGCACGGGCGCCGAAGCTGCGCCGAATCGTGCTCTATGAAGGCGTCAAGTATTACGGCGTCCATCTCGGACCCTTCAAGACGCCGGCGCGCGAGGACGATCCGCGCCACATGCCGCCCAATTTCTATTACGACCAGGAGGATTGGCTGCGCGCCGAAGCGGCCGGCAAAAGCTGGGACATGGTGGCGCTGCGCCCCGACGTGGTCTGCGGCTTCGCCGTCGGCAACCCGATGAACCTGACCCTGGTCATCGCCGTCTATGCCGCGATCTCCAAGGAGCTGGGTCTGCCGCTGCGCTTCCCCGGCACGGCCTACCATACGCTCGCCCAGGTGACCGATGCGGCGCAGCTCGCCCGCGCCTCGGAATGGGCGGCGCTGGCCGCGCCCTCGGGCGAGGCCTTCAACGTCACCAATGGCGACATCTTCCGCTGGGAGCAGCTCTGGCCGAGCTTCGCGCGCGCCTTCGGCATGGAGCTGGCGCCGCCGCAGGCGATCCCGCTCGCCGAGTTCATGCGCGACAAGGGCCCGGTCTGGCAGCGCATCGCCGCCCGCCACAAGCTCGCGCCCTACGCCTACGACACCATCGCCGCCTGGGGCTTCGGCGATTTCATCTTCAATTGCGGCTATGACGTGATCTCGAGCACGACCAAGCTGCGCCAGGCCGGTTTCGCCGAGACGGTCGACAGCGAGGCGATGTTCCTGCGCATGTTCGACGAGTTCCGCCGCCGCCGCGTCATCCCGTAGCGCGGCGCGCTACGCTCGGCGGCCTTCCGCCGCGACGGCGAATTCCGCAGCGGAGGGATGTCCGACGGCAGCGAGCGATCTGCCGACGCCGACCTATGCGCGCACCCTGCGCCTCGACGCCCACAGCGGCCAGGGCGGCCGCCCCGGCGGCGCGCCGCTCATCGTGCATCGCGGCTACGGCTATGTCGGGCACGTGCTCTCCAAGGGCTTCAGCGTCCTCGACCCCGGCCCAACCGGCCGCGCGCGCTCCATTCCGCCGACCTCCTCGTCGACCGCAGCGGCATCGTCCATTTCACCGATCTCGGCGCCGGCCTCCCCATCGCGGAATATAAGGGCTGGCGCGGACCGCCGGCCCAAGGGGTGCTGTGCTAGGATGGTCGGGACGCGCTATTCGACAGGGTGAAGCAAGGCTCTCGCGGCGGTCGACGATCCCGTTGGAGCAGGCCCCTCCCGGAGCTTTTCGCTTGACTGTGGCGCGCGGCGGTCTCGGGTATCCCCGCCGATGTTTCACGGGAAGCATCGCGCGCGCCGCGGTTTCCCCTCGCCGTCTCAGGACCCGGCCCGCGCCGCGCTTTGCCGCCGGCGCAACGCAGCGAGAAGCTCGGCGGCGAAGTCGGAAAGCGTGTCGTCGCGCGCTCCCATCACCACGATGCGGTCGCCGGGGCGGGCAAGCGCCGCAAGCCGCTCGCCCGCTTGCGCGCGATCGGCGACGAGCTCGGCCGAACGGCCGCGCGCGACGATGCCGGCGGCGATGTCGCCGCTGCTCACGCTGCGGTCGACGGTGCCGCCGAAATAGGCGGGCTCGGGCATGAGCAGGATGTCGCTCTCGCCGAGATGGCGCGCGAAGCCGTCGATGAACTCGTCCTTCATCTTGCGCAAGGGGCCGTAGCCGTGCGGCTGGAAGAGGATGAGGAGCCGGCCGGGAAAGGCGTGGAGCGTCGCCAGCGTGGCGGCGATCTTGTCGGGATTGTGGGCGAAATCGTCGATGATGCTGACGCCGTCGGCGCTGCCGACGAATTCGAGCCGGCGCCT
>JASHTP010000368.1 GCA_030040495.1 Alphaproteobacteria bacterium | reverse complement strand
GAACCCTCGGGAGCCGCCATGCCGACCAACCGCTACCCCTCGCTCGATTTCGATCTCGGCGCCGAGATCGATCAGCTGCGCGACACGGTGCGCGCCTTTGCCGACGACGAGATCGCGCCGCTCGCCGCCGAGATCGACCGCACCGACAAGTTTCCGCGCCAGCTCTGGCCGAAAATGGGAGCGCTGGGGCTCCACGGCATCACCGTCGAGGAGGAGCAGGGCGGCACCGGCATGGGCTATCTCGCCCATGTCGTCGCCATGGAGGAGGTGAGCCGCGGCTCGGCCTCGGTCGGGCTGTCCTATGGCGCCCATTCCAACCTCTGCGTCAACCAGATCCGGCGCAACGGCAGCGAGGCGCAGAAGCGGCGCTATCTGCCCAAGCTCATCTCCGGCGAGCATGTCGGCGCGCTCGCCATGAGCGAGCCCGGCGCCGGCTCGGACGTGGTGAGCATGCGCACGCGCGCCGAGAAGAAGGGCGACCGCTTCGTCCTCACCGGCAGCAAGATGTGGATCACCAACGGCCCCGAGGCCGACGCTTTGGTGGTCTATGCCAAGACCGATCCCGGCGCCGGCCCGCGCGGCATCACCGCCTTCCTCATCGAGAAGGGCATGAAAGGCTTCCGCCCGGCGCAAAAGCTCGACAAGCTCGGCATGCGCGGCTCGCCCACCTCCGAGCTCGTCTTCGAGGAGTGCGAGGTGCCGGAGGAGAACGTGCTCGGCCGCGTCAATGACGGCGTCCGGGTGCTGATGAGCGGCCTCGATTACGAGCGCGCGGTGCTGGCGGCGGGACCGCTCGGCATCATGCAGGCCTGCCTCGACGCGGTCGTCCCCTATGTCCATGAGCGGAAGCAGTTCGGCCAGCCGATCGGCGAGTTTCAGCTCATGCAGGGCAAGCTCGCCGACATGTACACGACGATGAACGCCTGCAAAGCCTATGTCTATGCCGTGGCGCGCGCCTGCGACCGCGGCCAGACGACGCGCAAGGACGCCGCCGGCGCCATCCTCTACGCCGCCGAGAAGGCGACGTGGATGGCGCTCGAGGCGGTGCAGGCGCTGGGCGGCAATGGCTATATCAACGAGTTCCCGACCGGAAGGCTGCTGCGCGACGCCAAGCTCTACGAGATCGGCGCCGGCACCTCGGAGATCCGCCGCATGCTGATCGGCCGCGAGCTCTTCACCGAGACGGCGTGAGGCGGCGCGTCCAAGCGGGCGCGAGGGGAGCGGCGAGGGAGCGATGTCCGAGCTTCGCTACGTTCACGGATATTCCCCGCGCGAGGCCGAGCGGCTGTGCGATCAAGCCAATGTCTTGAGCGCGCTGTTGCATGAGGGCGTGCGCTACGCGCCCGGGCGCCGCGTCCTCGAAGCCGGCTGCGGGACGGGCGCGCAGACCGTGCTGCTGGCGGCCGGCAGCCCGGAGGCCGAGATCGTGTCGGTCGATGTCTCTGCGGCGTCGCTGGAAGAGGCGCGGCGAAGAGTAAGCACCGCCGGCCATCGCAATGTCGAGTTCCGGCGCGCCGACCTCTTCGACCTGCCCTTCGCGGAGGCCGGCTTCGACGATGTCTTCCTGTGCTTCGTGCTGGAGCATCTGGCCGAGCCGGAGCGGGCGTTGGCGGCGCTTCGCCGCATGCTGAGGCCGGGCGGCACCATCACCGTGATCGAAGGCGACCATGGCTCCTGGTACTGCCATCCTGCGACCGAGGCGGCGTCGCGCACCGTGCAATGCCTGATCGAGATCCAGGCGCGCCTCGGCGGCGATTCGCTGATCGGGCGCCGGCTTTATCCGCTGCTGGCGCGCGCGGGCTTCGCCGAGGTGCAGGTGGTCCCGCGCCTGGTCTATGTCGACGAGTCGCGCCCGGACCTGGTCGAGGGATTTTCCAGAAACACCTTCATCGCCATGGTGGAAGGCGTGCGCGACCAGGCGATTTCGCTGGGCCTCATGGAAGCGGCCCAGTGGGACCAGGGCATTGCCGAGCTCCGCCGCGCGGCCGAGCCCGGCGGCACCTTCTGCTACACTTTCTTCCGCGGAACCGCTTTGCGGCCGTAGCGGCCGCCCCTTCCTGAACGAAGCACTGCCGGCGCGGCAGCGGCCCCGAGCCGTCGAGAACCGCTATGGCTGCCTTGCGCCCGATGCCGGGGCGGCCGGCATCGGCTCTGCCGCCTGGAAGCGACGAGCGAAGTCGACCAGCTCCGGCGCGGGGATATCCGAGATCGCCCAGTAGGTCATGGTCCCGTCCGACCAATGGGCGAGGCTCTCGCCGCGGCGCAGGCTCGTGGCCAGCGGCCTCGCCCTTCCGTCGCTCGGCCAGACGAAGAGCGTGACGACGTGCTTGCGCGAACGATAGACAAGCGCCGCGACCTGGCGGCCGTCGATGTAGTCGACGCGTCCGCCGACGAGGGGAAAGCCGTCGCTCGCCAGCTCCTTGACCGGCGCAGAAAAATCGAGCTTGGCGTCGAGCCACGGCTTCACCGTGTGCTGGTCCGACGAGGCGACGTCGACGAGGCGGTCTCCCGACTGAACGCCGCGGACGTAGCTGGCGAAGATCTCGTCGGGAACGACGTCGCCGTCTCGCAGCGTCGCGTAATAGGTGAGCGCCGAGCTCAGGCCCGCGACCAGAATGAGCGACGCCGCCATGCGCACCCATGCCGGCGGCGCGCGCCGCGTCGCGGCTGCGCCGCCGGACACGGCCGCGGCGCGCCGCAGCTCGTGGCGAACCGCGCGGCGCAGAGCGAGAGGCGCCGCATGGTAGTCGAGCCGCTCGCGCAGGGCGGAGCCGAGCGCGCGTCGGGTCGCCAGCTCGGGCGCGCAGCGCGGACAATCCTCGAGATGTCGCTCGAGCTCGAGGCTGCGCTCGATGCCGAGCTCCCCATCCATGTAGGCGTCGAGCAGCGTCTGTGCTTCCTCGCAGTTCATCCTGGCTCCGGGCCCCGCAACGAGAGGTTCTGCAGCAACAGCTCCCGCGCCCGCGAGAGCCGCGACATGACGGTGCCGATCGGGACATCGGCGATCGCGGCGATCTCCTTGTAGCTCAGCTCCTCGATCTCGCGCAGGACGATGATTTCGCGAAATGCCGTCGGCAGCCTCCCGAGAGCATCGTGAAGCTGCCGCCGGTCGGCCGCGCTCACCAGCCTTGCGTCGGGCGCGGGCAGGCCGTGGCCGGCCGCCGCCAGCGCGCGCTCGTGCTCCGGGTCGATCTGGCCTTCATCGTCGACGCTCATGGATTCCATCTTTGGCCGATCCTTGATCCAGCTGTAGCAACTGTTGCGCACGATCCTGAGCAACCAAGCCTTGGCGTTCTCGCCATGAAATCCATCGAAGTACTTGAAAGCCCGAAGCAGCGCCTCCTGGGCCACGTCCTGCGCCTCGTCGCTGCCTCTGAGAAGCCAGCGCGCCATGTTATAGGCGGCGTCCAGATGAGGCATGATCTCGCGCTCGAAGCGGGCCCGATTGCTGTCGCCTGGCATGTTCCTGTGCCTTGTCAGAAGACGGTTCGGGTCGAATTCATTCGGGCGCGGCGAACGCCGAGCGCCGGCGGCCGCCATGCCCGGTTCGCTGGTCAAGTCCACGAGATCTCGGAAACACGCTTCTCCGCGTGAAACCTAAAACTTGCCGTCAGGCCATTCAAGCTCTCCCGTCTTGTGGAAATCCCGGGTGGTGCGGCGCGCCCCTGCGATGGCGGCCCAAGCGCCACGCCGACCGCGATCCTGTTCCGATCGAATGCCATTTGGAGAAGACCGCGCGCCGACGCGCTTTATTCGCCGACGGGCCCGCGATCGCGACACTGTGAAGGGCCGCACGCACCCTGCCGGCGGCTCACGGCGTTGTGACCGGTGGCGCTGAAGGAATCATCGCGTGCGGCCGAATAGACGCGCGATTCCGTCGGTCTGGATCGGCGGACGGGCGAGCCTGTCCTCTGCTGGCCAGCTGGAAGTGGAGCGCTTGTCGTTCCGGCAAGCGCCCGCCCCCCGCGTGATGGCGCAGCACAGACGATGGACGCAAGACGGAGATCACGATGCCCAAGAAGATCGAAGCGCCCGACAAAAGCCGCCGCGCTCTGCTGAAGTGCATGGTTCTGGGCTCTGCCGGCGGCATGCTGTGGACGGTGAGCGGCGGGGTGCCGCGAGCGATCGGGCTCGGCGGCGAAGCGCTGGCGGCGACCTCGGGCGACTTCGCGTTCGTCCAGATCAGCGATACCCATATCGGCTTCCACGGCGAGGCCAATCCGGACCCGAACGGGACGTTGCAGCAGGCGCTCGCCCGCATCGCCGAGGCCCCTATCCGCCCGGCCATGATGGTTCACACCGGCGATGTCAGCCATCTCTCGAAGCCCGCCGAGTTCGACACGGCGCAGCAGATGCTGAAGACGGCCGGGCTCGAGACCCATTTCATTCCCGGCGAGCACGATACCCTCGTCGATCAGGGGAAGCCCTTCTTCGAGCGCTTCGGCAAGGAAAGCACGCAAGGCGGCTGGTACAGCTTCGATCAGGGCGGGGTTCACTTCGTCGCCCTCGTGAACGTGCTCAATCTCCGGCCGGGCGGGCTCGGATATCTCGGCCCCGAGCAGCTCGAATGGCTGGAAGACGATCTCAAGGGCCGCTCCGCCAGCACGCCGATCGTCGTCCTCGCCCACATGCCGCTCTGGTCGGTCGCGCCGGAATGGGGCTGGGGCACCGACGATGCGGCGCAAGCCCTCCTCTATCTCAAGCGCTTCGGCTCGGTCACCGTGCTCAACGGGCACATCCATCAGGTAATTCAGAAGGTCGAAGGCCGCATCACCTTGCGGACGGCGCTCTCCACCGCCTTCCCGCAGGCCGCGCCCGGTACGCCCGGCGCAAGTCCCGGCCCGCTCAAGGTCCCGGCCGATCGGTTGAGATCGCTGCTCGGCGTGCGGCAGGTCGACATCGTCAAGGACAAGGCCAGCCCGGCCATCAGCGATACGCGTCTCGGCGCCTGACGCGCCGAGCGATCAGGAGGATCGCATGTCGAAATTTTCTCTGTCGGCGAGACGCGCGGGGCTGGCGCTGGCGATCGCCGGCGCGCTCGGCGCCGGCGCCGGCCTCTCGCTCCGGCTCCTGGAGCCGGCGCGGTCGGCGCCGGCCGCAACCGATCATGCCGCGATGGGTCCTGGCGGCGGTCCTTCCGCCGCCCGGCCGGCAGCAGCAGCTTCCGACCAGGTGGTCATCCGCGATTTCGATTTCGGACCGAAGGCGCTGACCGTCGCGGTCGGCACCAAAGTGATCTGGACCAACCGCGACGACGACCCGCACACGGTGACCAGCGAGGCCGATCCGAAGCTGTTCAGCTCGCCGCCGCTCGACACCGGCGACGCCTTCGCCTTCACTTTCGACAAGCCGGGGACCTACCGATATTTCTGCTCGATCCACCCGCACATGCAGGGCACCATCGTGGTCAAATAGGCCGCCCGTCGGCCCGGCCGCTCGACGAGGCCGCCGCCGACAAGGGCGCGCGCATCGGCCGTGTCGCTCCTTCCACGGCAAGATTGCCGCCCTGAATGACCGCGCCCGATGCGAAAAGCCAGGTCAAGCGGCCGGCAACGACATCGCAGGGACGACGGACCATCTTGTCACAAATGCATCGCCATTCATCAGTTCGAGAATGAAAGCCAGCACGTTCAGCGCGATGATGAAGGCGGTGACGACGGGAAAGCGCGAGGGGCGTCGCGATTCATCCTCGAGCGGGATCATGTCTTCTTTCTCTCCGGAAAGTACACGCCAATCCAATTTGATCAGAAGCGCTTAGCCAAGCCGCTCTAGCCGCGGCATGCGGGAAACTCCGGGAGAACTTCTGGTAACTCTACCCGGTACGTCCTCGCGGCTTGCCGCGCCTTGACTTAAATCAAGGCTCCGGAGCGACTGTGCAGTTAGTTGTCAGCTGCAAAGCGGAACGCGTGTTGAGGAGGAGCATATGGCGGCGCAGGGACCTGACGCACCAATCGTTCGACAAGACTTGCTCCCGCTCATCGCATGGATCGAGGTTCTCGGCAGAGCCCTCGTGCGCAAAGGCGTTCTTTCGAAGGAAGATCTTGTCGAGGAGCTGAGCGAAAAGGCGGAGTCGAGCGGGGGCGCGCTCGAAGCGGAGCTGGAGCGCATGATCATGCAGATCGAAAGCTGGTGAAAGGCCCTTCTCCGGCCAAACATCGCGATCCTCTCTCCCGCACCAATCATCACGATGCCGGTCGACACCGTCACCACACCCCTGCCGCTGAACACCGTAGGACCGCGGAAGATCGATCCGACGTCGACGCCCAGCCGGAGAGGGGAGGAGCGGCGGAGGGCGACGGCCGTCGCCGTCTCGCGATGGAGGGCTTTCGAAATGTCCGAGCCGCGCAAGCACGAGAAAGACGACGCTCTGATCTACGCCTGCCACGCGCCGGCGCCGCCCTACGGCTTCTGGCTTGCCGGGCAGAATGCTATCGTTCCCTGGGATTGCTCGTCGTCGGGGAAATGTCGGATCGATGCGGCTGGGCAAGTCTCGATTGACTGATCGGGAAGCGGTGGAAGGGGGACCATCGTGGAGCACCACGCGGAAGTCCTGACCGGAGGGGTCTGGCGCCCGCGGGTCCCGGACTGGCGAGATCTCGCGGCCATAGTCCTGGTGCTCGCCGTTGTGCTCCTCATCGGGACCGGTGCGCACCAGATGGTCGCGCCCTTCGTTCCGGCGCACCAGCCGGAGATCTCGCTCTCACCGGCGGCCCTGCCATTCTACACCCTCCGCACCGTCATGCGGATGCTGGCGGCACTCGTCGCCTCTCTCGTCTTCACCTTCACCTACGCCACGCTGGCGGCCAAGAGTCGCCGGGCGGAAACGGTGCTGATACCGGTCCTCGATGTCCTCCAATCCGTCCCGATCCTCGGCTATCTCTCCTTTACCGTCGTGTTCTTCGTCTCGCTGTTTCCCGGCAACATGCTTGGGCCTGAGCTCGCCGCCATCTTCGCCGTCTTCACAAGCCAAGCCTGGAACATGGCGTTCAGCCTTTACCAGTCGCTCAGGACCATTCCGACCGATCTCGACGAGGCGAGCCGCAGCGTCCGGGCCTCGGCCTGGCAGCGCTTCTGGCGGCTCGAGGTGCCGTTCGCCATGCCCGGGCTCATCTGGAACATGATGATGTCGATGTCCGGCGGGTGGTTTTTCGTCGTCGCCTCCGAGGCGATCTCGGTCGGCGACTTCCAGATCGCGCTTCCCGGCGTCGGGTCCTACGTCGCTCGCGCCATCCAAGAGCGCGACCTCGCAGCGGTCGGCTGGGCCATCGTCGCCATGACCGTCGCCATCATCCTCTACGATCAGCTGCTGTTCCGGCCGCTGGTGGCGTGGGCCGACAAGTTCCGCTCCGAGCAGACGGCGGCCCAGACCGTGCCGAGGAGCTGGGTGCTCCAGCTCTTTCGCCGATCGACGCTGGCGCAGCGCTTCAACGAGCCGATCGGGCTGGCACTGCACAGGGCCGCGCGGGCCAGGCTCGTTCTTCCTGATACTCTTCGTCAGGCGACCCGCTGGTCGCCGCCCCGCGGTGTCGTCGATTTCGTCTGGTATGGAACGCTCGTCGCCGTCACCGCCTATGTCGTCTGGGAACTTCTGCGGTATGCCGGATCGACGCTCTCATGGGATGATCTTGGAATTGCCGGCAGCAACGGCGCCTTGACGCTCCTGCGCGTTGCCATCCTGATCGTGCTCGCTTCGCTGATCTGGGTTCCGATCGGCGTGGCCGTCGGGCTGCGGCCGAAGCTGACGGAGATGATCCAACCGATCGCCCAGTTTCTCGCGGCCTTTCCGGCCAACCTTCTGTTTCCGGTGGCGGTCTTTCTGATCGTGCGGTTTGATCTCGCGCCCAAGATCTGGCTGAGCCCGCTGATGATCCTGGGCACCCAGTGGTACATTCTTTTCAACGTCATTGCCGGCGCCAGCACATTTCCCAGCGACCTCAGGGAGGCGGCGGCAAGCCTTCGCGTCCGGCCCTGGCGCTGGTGGCGCGAGGTCATGCTGCCCGGAATCTTCCCCTATTATGTGACGGGCGCGATTACCGCCTCCGGGGGCGCCTGGAACGCGAGCATCGTTTCGGAAATCGTCAGCTGGGGCCCGACCAAGCTGAGCGGGTCCGGATTGGGCGCCTATATCGCGCAGATGACCGAGGCCGGCGACTACCCGCGCATCGCGCTTGGCGTCGCCGTCATGTCGGTGCTCGTCATCGCCGCGAACCGCCTCCTGTGGCGGCCGCTATACCGTTACGCAGAACGTCGCACGCGGCTCGATTGAGGGAAACCATGGCGCAGCAGAAAGCGGCGGCGATCATCGAGCTTCACAATGTCTGCAAGGCCTTCGCCAAGCCTTCCGGCGAGCCGCTACCCGTGCTCAAGGACATCGATCTCGCCATCACCGAAGGTGAAATACTCGGTCTCCTCGGCCGATCCGGGTGCGGAAAATCGACCCTGCTGCGCATCGCCGGCGGCCTCATCAAGCCGACCTCAGGGGAGGTGCTCTATCGTGGCGCGCCGCTTGCCGGCCCCGCCGAGGGGATCGCCGTGGTGTTCCAGACCTTCGCCTTGTATCCCTGGCTCACCGTGCTCGACAATGTCGAGCTCGGCCTCGACGCGTTGAAATTGTCACAGGACGAGGAACGCCGCCGGTCGATGTCGGCGATCGATCTCATCGGCCTCGACGGCTTTCAGTCCGCCTACCCGCGCGAGCTTTCGGGCGGAATGCGCCAACGGGTCGGCTTTGCCAGGGCGCTCGTCAGCGATCCCACGTTGCTGCTGATGGACGAGCCGTTTTCGGCGCTCGACGTCCTGACGGCCGAAACCTTGCGGACCGACTTTCTCGACCTCTGGATCGCGCGCCAGCTGCCCACCAAGGCCGTGCTCATGGTGACGCACAATATCGAAGAAGCAGTGCTGATGTGCGACAGGATTCTCGTCCTCGGCGCGAATCCGGGACACATCGCGGCGGCGATCCCGGTGTCCCTGCCGCAGCCGCGCAACCGGCTCGATGCGGCGTTCCATGCCATCGTCGACGAGATCTATACGATCCTCACCTCGCGCATGACCGAAGCGATCGGCGCGCAAAGCCAAATCCACGGCGGGCTGGCGCAACATCTTTCGCCCGTCTCGACCAACCGGATCGGCGGATTCGCCGAAACCTTGGCCGCGCCGCCTTACGGGGGCAGTGCCGAGCTCGCCAAGATTGCCGTGCCGCTTTCCTTTGACATCAACGATCTGCTTCCGATCGCCGCCGCCCTGCACATCCTCGAGTTCGCCGAGGTCAAGGAGGGCACCATCAAATTGACGGCTGCCGGCCGCGTCTTCGCTCAGGGCGACATAGAGCAGCGCAAGCGGCTGTTCCGCGAGCATCTCGTCCGCTTCGTGCCGCTCGCCGCCCATATCCGCCAAGTGCTCGACGAGCGGGAGGGGCACGAGGCACCGCGGGCGCGGTTCGAGTTCGAGCTCCAGGATCATCTGAACCAGAACGACGCCGACAGCACTCTGCAGGCCGTCATCGGCTGGGGGCGGTACGCCGAATTGTTCATCTACGATGACCGGACGCGGACGTTCAGCCTCGACCACGGCGAGACGTGACCGGCGACGGTCCGCTCCGGGCCGGCACTTCCAAGGGCGGCGCCCGTTGATCGGCCGCGCGCTTGATGATCGCGATCTCGCTGCTTCGCTCACCCCGCCGCCGGCGCCGCGCGGTCGACGATGGCGTGGAGATCGAGGCCGGCCGGCAAGCCGCCGAAGGCGCCGCTGCGCTCGCCTTCGAGCCGACTGGCGCAGAAGCCGTCGGCGACCGCAGGCGGGGCGAAGCGCACCAGCAGCGATCCCTGCAGCGCCAGCACCATCCGCTCGGCGAGCCGCCGCGCCTGCGCCTCCTCCGGCCGCTTCGCCAGCGCCGCCTCGAGCTCGGCGACGAAGCCATCGAGCCGGGGATCGCCGCCCTTCGCCGCGCCGAGCTCGGCGCGGAGCGCCTCGCCCGCCTCGGGCGTGCGCATCAGCGCGCGCAGCACGTCGAGGCACATGACGTTGCCCGAGCCCTCCCAGATCGAGTTCACCGGCATCTCGCGGTAGAGCCGCGGCATCAGGCTTTCCTCGACATAGCCGTTGCCGCCCAGCACCTCCATCGCCTCGCCGGCAAAGGCGATCGAGCGCTTGCACACCCAGTATTTCGCCGCCGGCGTCACCAGCCGGCGGAACGCGGTCTCGCCGGCATCGTCCTGGCGGTCGAAGGCGCGCGCCATGCGCAGTCCCAGCGCCGTCGCCGCCTCGACTTCGAGCGCGAGGTCGGCGAGCACGTTCGCCATCAAGGGCTGATCGACGAGGTGGCGCTGGAAGGCGGTGCGGTGGCGCGCGTGATGCACCGCCTGCGCCAGCGCCTGGCGCATGAGGCCGGCGCCGGCGACGGCGCAGTCGAGCCGCGTGTAGGTCGCCATCTCGATGATGATCGGGATGCCGCGGCCTTCCTCGCCGACCAGGAAGGCGAGCGCGCCCTGGAACTCGACCTCGCTCGAGGCGTTGGAACGGTTGCCGAGCTTGTCCTTGAGGCGCTGCAGGCGGAGCGCGTTGAGCTGGCCGTCCGGCGTGAAGCGCGGCAGGAAGAAGCAGGAGATGCCCTTGGGCGCCTGCGCCAGCACCAGGAAGGCGTCGCACATCGGCGCCGACATGAACCATTTGTGGCCGGTGAGGCGATAAGGCTTGCCGGGCCCGCCGCCTTCGATCGGCTCGGCGCGCGTGCTGTTGCTGCGGAGATCCGAGCCGCCCTGCTTCTCGGTCATGCCCATGCCCATAAGCGCGCCGGTCTTTTCTGCGGCGGGGCGGAAGCGCGGATCGTAGCGCCGCGTGAAGAGGCGCGGCAGCCATTCCGCGGCGATGTCGGCCTGGCGGCGGAGCGCCGGCACCACGCCATAGGTCATGGTGATCGGGCATTGCACGCCGGCCTCGATCTGGCACTGCATGTAAACCTGCGCCGCGCGCGCGACATGGGCGCCGGGCCGCGGCTCGGCCCAGGGGCCGGTATGGACGCCCTCGCCGACGGCGAGCGCCATCAGCGAATGCCAGGCGGGATGGAACTCGACCGCGTCGCGGCGCTGGCCATAACGGTCGAAGCTTTGCAGCACCGGGGTGTTGCGGTTCGCCTGGAAGCCCCACTCGATGGTCTCGGCGCGGCCCAGCGCCTGGCCCAAGCCGGCGAGCCGAGCCAGCGCCCAGTCCGCGCCTTCGCGCCGCGCCGCCTCTTGCAACGCGCGGTCGCTGGAAAATAGGTCGTAATCGACGAGCGGCGGCGGCTGGTTCAGCACCTCGTGGGTGGCGAAGCTCGCGGCGTCTGCCGTTCCATCGTTCATGAGCGTCTCCCGGCGATGCGGCATTCTAGCCGGGGAAGGGGCGGCAGGGGAGGCTCGGCCGGGAACCGCAATTTTCTCCAAGCGGCGGCGGGCGGTTCCGGCTTTGATCCCGGCTTTGAACGACGAGGAGGTGCTCATGTCCGACTTGCTCTCTTCCGGCTTCGCTTTGGCGCTGCATGCGGCGGGACCGGCCGCCGACCGCGTCGAGGCCCTCGACCTCTATGGCCGCTTCGTCGGCGACTGGGAGGCGGACATCGTGACCCATTCACCCGATGGCCGCCGGCACGAGGGCAAGGGCGAGATCCATTTCGGCTGGATCCTCGAAGGCCGCGCCATCCAGGATGTCTGGATGATCCCGCGGCGCAGCGAGCGTCACCCCGGCGCGCCGGTCATGCCGGTCGCCGGCAACTGGTACGGCACCACGCTCCGCATCTACGATCCCGCGCTCGACGCCTGGCGCATCTATTGGATCGATCCCGCCACCAACGCCTACCGCCAGCAGATCGGCCGAAGGCAAGGCGTGGACATCGTGCAGGAAGGCACGACCGAGAGCGGCGCGCTTTCGCGCTGGAGCTTCACCGAGATCACGCCGCTTTCCTTCCACTGGAAGGGCGAGGCGTCGCTCGACAAGGGTGCCTCCTGGCGGCTCCCGGTCGAGGTCTTCGCTGGGCGCACGCGCTGAGGGGGCTCATGCTAGAATCGAGCGCGGTCCGACGCGGGCCACGCGGTGTTCCAGGGGAACATGGCGGATTTTGATCCAGGGGAGTACCCCAGTGGATCAGGGTCCTCCCCGTCCGCTAGGAAGCGCCGGCGCGGGACGGAAAGGAATCGCCGAAATGCCCACTGTGCTGATCTCCGGCGCCAATCGCGGCCTGGGCTTCGAATTCGCCCGGCAATATGCGAGCGACGGCTGGCGCGTCATCGCCACGTCGCGCTCGCTCGACAGGGCCGGAGCCTTGCGCAATCTCGGCGCCGGCGTCACGGTCTACAAGCTCGACGTCGCCGATCTCGCCGCGGTGAGCGCCCTCGGCCGCGCGCTTGCCGGCGAGAGCATCGACCTGCTCATCGCCAATGCCGGCATCGCCGGGCCGCGCGGCATGACGGCCGAAGCAATCGACGAAGCGGGCTGGGCCGAGACCTTCCGCGTCAACGCCATGGCGCCGCTCGCGCTCGCCGGCGCGTTCAAGGCGCAGGTGACGCGCAGCGGCGAGCGCAAGATGGTCGCCATCACCAGCCGCCTGGGCTCGATCGGCGCCAACAGCGACGGCGGCATGTACGCCTATCGCTCCTCCAAGGCGGCGCTCAACGCCGCCTGGCGCTCCTTCGCGCTCGACCATCCCGAGATCGTCGCCGCTTTGCTGCACCCCGGCTGGGTGCGCACCGATATGGGCGGCGCCGGCGCGCCGCTCGGTGTCGGGGACAGCATCGCCGGCATGCGCCGCGTCATCGCCGGCCTCGGCAGGGCGGAGAGCGGCGGCTTCTTCGGCTACGACGGCGCGCCGATCCCGTGGTAGTCTCGCCGCCATGATTCCGACCGAGCAGCAGGCGATGATCCGCGACATGGCGCGGAGCTTCGCCACCGAGCGCCTCAAGCCCTTCGCCGCCGAATGGGACCGCACCTCGCATTTCCCCGCCGAGGCGCTCGCCGAGATGGGGCGGCTCGGGCTTTTCGGCATGCTAGTGCCCGAGGAATTCGACGGCGCCGCCGCCGACCACGTCGCCTATGCGCTGGCGCTCGAGGAGATCGCCGCCGGCGACGGCGCCTGCTCGACCATCATGAGCGTGCAGAACTCGGTCGGCTGCCTGCCGCTGCTCAAGTTCGGCACGGCGGAGCAGAAGGAGCGCTTCCTGAAGCCGATGGCGCGCGGCGAGATCCTGTCCGCTTTCTGCCTGACCGAGCCCGAGGCGGGCTCCGACGCCGCGGCGATCGCGACCCGCGCCCGGCGCCGCGGCAACCAATACGTCCTCACTGGCACCAAGCAGTTCATCACCTCGGGCGCCCATGCCAGGCTGGCGCTGGTCTTCGCCGTCACCGATCCCGACGCCGGCAAGCGCGGCATCAGCGCCTTCATCGTGCCGACCGACCGGCCCGGCTGGCGCGTCGCCAAGCTCGAGAAGAAGCTCGGCCAGCGCGCCTCCGACACGGCGCAGATCGTGTTCGAGGAGCTGGAGCTCACGCCGGACCTGCTGCTCGGGCAGGAGGGCGAGGGCTACAAGATCGCGCTCGCCAATCTCGAAGGCGGGCGCATCGGCATCGCCGCGCAGGCGGTGGGCATGGCGCGCGCGGCCTTCGAGGCGGCGACGGCCTATGCCCGCGAGCGCAAGAGCTTCGGCACCGCCATCGCCAACCATCAGGCGGTCGCCTTCCGGCTTGCCGACATGGCGACGCGGATCGAGGCGGCGCGGCAGCTCACGCTCCACGCCGCTTCGCTGCGCGAGGTCGGCCTGCCCTGCATCAAGGAAGCGTCGATGGCGAAGCTCTTCGCCTCGGAGATGGCCGAGCGCGTCTGCTCCGACGCCATCCAGATCCATGGTGGCTACGGCTATCTCCAGGATTTCCCGGTCGAGCGCATCTGGCGCGACGTGCGCGTCTGCCAGATCTACGAAGGCACCAGCGACATCCAGCGCCTCGTGATCAGCCGCCAGGTGCTGGCGGAGTAGGCGCCAGCACTGCGGCGAAGAGCTCGCGGTCGACATTGCCGCCGGACAGGATGATGGCGACGCGCTTGCCCGCCATCCGCTCCTTCTCCTGCAGCAGCCCCGCCAGCGCGACGGCGCCGGCGCCTTCGGCGACGTTGTGCGTGTCGGTGAAGAGATGGCGCATCGCCGCGCGGATCTCCTCCTCCTCGACGCGGATGATGCGCTCGGCGCCTTTGATGATCCGCGCCAGCGCCTCGGCGTCGGGCACGCGGCACGCGAGCCCGTCCGCCAGCGTGTCGGCGCGGTTGGTCGAGACCGGCCTGCCGGCCTCGACCGAGAGCGCATAGGCGGGCGCGTTGGCGGCGACCACGCCCACCACCTTGGTCCCGAGCCCGAGCGCATCGCGCGCCGCGATCGTGCCGCAGATGCCGGAGCCCATGCCGATCGGCACATAGACCGTGTCGAGATCGGCGACCGCGCGGAACAGCTCGAGCGCATAGCTGGCGACGCCGGCGACGAGCTTCGCGTCGAAAGAGCGGACGAAATGCAGCCTTCGCTCGGCGGCAAGCGCCTCAGCGTGCTCGTAGGCGGCCTGGAAATCGTGACCGGCCTCGACCAGCTCGGCGCCGAAGCCGCGCATCGCCGCGTTCTTCTCGCGGCTGTTGCCGTAGGGCACGACGATGGTGGCGGCCAGCCCGAGGCGATGTGCGGCCAGTGCCACGCTCTGCCCGTGATTGCCGCGCGTCGCGGTGACGATTCCCGCGACGCCGGGCTCGCGCTCGCGCAAAGCCGAAAGATAGGCGAGCCCGCCGCGGATCTTGAAGGCGCCGACGGGCGTGTGGTTCTCGTGCTTGACCCAAATCTCGGCGCCGGCGCGGGCGGAGAGCAGCGGCCAGCAATATTGCGGCGTCGGCGGCAGCACGCGATGGACCAGCTCGGCGGAGCGTTCGATCTCGGCAAGGTTCGGCATGGCAGGAGACTGTCCCCGGCCCCCGTTCGGGCGTCAAGCCGGCTTCCCCGCTTTTCGCTTGCCGGGGGAAGCCCGGTTTTGCATGGTGGCAAGCGGCCCGCGGCGCTTTGCCGAGGGCCGAAGGAGACCGATGGCCGTTCTCAAGACCGCGCTCGATCCCCGCTCCGAGGGTTTCCGCGCCAACCAGGCGGCGATGCGCGCCCTGGTCGAGGATCTCGCGGCGCGCGTCGCCCAGATCCGCACCGGCGGCGGCGCCGAAGCGCGCGAGCGGCATCTCGCCCGCGGCAAGCTGCTGCCGCGCGACCGCGTGCGCACGCTCCTCGATCCCGGCGCGCCGTTCCTCGAATTCTCGCAGCTCGCCGCCTTCGGCATGTATGGCGAGGACATCCCGGCCGCCGGCATCATCACCGGCATCGGCCCGGTGATGGGCAGGGAATGCGTCATCGTCGCCAACGACGCCACGGTCAAGGGCGGCACCTACTACCCGCTCACGGTGA
>JASHTP010000367.1 GCA_030040495.1 Alphaproteobacteria bacterium | reverse complement strand
TTCCCTCCGCGAGGCCTCCCCGCCATGGCCATGAGCGAGCGATCCGCCGAGGGCGCCCGAGCGGCGCCGGCGGGCCAGGCGACGGAGCGGCCGCGCGGCCGCAGCCTGCTCTCGCTGCTGCCGCTGCTGGGCTTCCTCAGGCCCTACCGACGGCAGCTCGCCGGCGCCACCATCGCGCTCATCGTCTCCTCGGCCTCGGTGCTGCTGCTCGGCCAGGGCTTGCGCTACCTGGTCGATCGCGGCCTCGGCGCCGCCGATCCGGCGCTGCTCGACCGCGGCGTGGCCGTGCTCCTCGCCGTGATCCTGGTCATGGCGGTCTCGACCTACAGCCGCTACTCGCTCGTCTCCTGGATCGGCGAGCGCGTCGTCGCCGATCTCCGCATCGCCGTCTTCGACCGCATTGTCGCCTTGAGCCCGGCCTATTTCGAGACGACCAAGACCGGCGAGGTGCTGTCGCGGCTCACCACCGACACCACGCTGCTGCAGAGCGTGATCGGCTCCAGCGTGTCGATGGCGCTGCGCAACGCGCTCGTCCTGGCCGGCGGGCTGGCGATGCTGGTGGTGACCTCGCCGAAGCTCGCCGGCCTGGTGCTGGTCATCGTGCCGCTGGTGGTCGTGCCGATCCTGTTCTTCGGCCGCCGCGTGCGCAGCCTGTCGCGCCGCGCGCAGGACCGCATCGCCGATGTCGGCGCCTATGCCGAGGAGATGATCAACGCCATCCGCACCGTGCAGGCCTTCACCCACGAGCCGCTCGACCGCGCGCGCTTCGCCGGCCGCGTCGCCGACAGCTTCGCCGTCGCCGTGTCGCGCATCCGGGTGCGCGCGCTGCTCACCGCGGTGGTCATCCTGCTCGCCTTCGGCGCCATCGCGCTGGTGCTGTGGGTCGGCGGCTACGACGTGATCGCCGGCCGCATGAGCGGCGGGCAGCTCTCCGCCTTCGTCTTCTACGCCGTGCTCACCGCCTTTGCCGTCGGCACCATCTCGGAGGTGTTCGGCGAGCTGCAGCGCGCGGCGGGCGCGGCCGAGCGGCTGCTGGAGCTGCTCGCCACCCGGCCCGAGATCACCGCCCCGGCGCGGCCGCTCTCCTTCCCCGAGCCGGCGCAGGGCAGCGTCCGCATCGAGGGCGTCACCTTCTTCTACCCGTCGCGGCCGGAGCGGGCGGCGCTGGCGGATTTCTCGCTCGCGGTCGCGCCGGGCGAGACGGTGGCGCTGGTCGGCCCTTCCGGCGCCGGCAAGACCACCGTCTTCCAGCTGCTGCTGCGCTTCTACGATCCCGCGCGCGGCCGGCTCACCGTCGACGGCGTCGACATCGCCGCGGTCGATCCCGCCGAGCTGCGCCGGCGCATCGGCTTCGTCGCCCAGGAGCCGGCGATCTTCGGCGCCTCGGCCGCCGACAATATCCGCTACGGCCGTCCCGAGGCGAGCGACGCCGAGCTGCGCGAAGCCGCCGAGGCCGCGGCGGCGGCGGAGTTCCTCGACCGGCTGCCCGAGGGCTTCGACACCTTCCTCGGCGAGAAGGGCGTGCGGCTCTCGGGCGGACAGCGCCAGCGCATCGCCATCGCCCGCGCCATCCTGCGCAATCCGCCGATCCTGCTGCTCGACGAGGCGACCTCGGCGCTCGACGCCGAATCCGAGCGCGCGGTCCAGCAGGCGCTGCAGCGGCTCGCCGCCGGCCGCACCACCCTCGTCATCGCCCACCGGCTGGCGACGGTGCTGCGCGCCGACCGCATCATCGTCATGGACGAGGGCCGCATCGTCGCCGAAGGGCGGCACGAGGATCTCACCCGCGCCGGCGGCCTCTACGCCCGGCTCGCCGCCCTGCAATTCTCCGACCGGGCGGGCTGAGAGGAGAGCGCTGCCTGTCGAAGGGCGCAAGGCAGACCTGCGGCGGCGAGCCGGCCGGCTGCAAACACGCCCCGGGGCGCCTATAAAGGGAGCAAATGGCTGCCCTGCCGCTTCGCCAGATCCTGGTGCCGCTGATCGTCGCCTGTGCCTTGTTCATGGAGAACTTGGACTCGACGGTGATCGCCACGGCCTTGCCGGCGATCGCGGAATCGCTGCACGAGGACCCGCTCCGGCTCAATCTCGCCATCACCTCCTACCTGCTGAGCCTGGCCGTCTTCATCCCGCTGAGCGGCTGGGTCGCCGACCGCTACGGCGCCCGCTCGGTGTTCCGCGCCGCGATCGTCGTCTTCACCCTGGGCTCGGCCTGCTGCGGCATCGCCCAGTCGCTGCCCGAGCTCGTCGCCGCGCGCATCGTCCAGGGCGTCGGCGGGGCGATGATGGTGCCGGTCGGCCGGCTCGTCATGCTGCGCACGGTGCCGAAATCGGAGCTGGTGCGCGCCATGTCCTATCTCACCGTGCCGGCGCTGGTCGGGCCGGTGCTCGGCCCGCCGCTCGGCGGCTTCATCGTCACCTACAGCTCCTGGCGCTGGATCTTCTACATCAACCTGCCGATCGGCGTGCTCGGCATCTTGCTGGCGACGCTGTTCATCGAGAACGTCAAGGAGAGCGGCGACTGGCCGCTCGATCTGCGCGGCTTCCTGCTCGCCGGCATCGGCCTGGCCGGGCTGATGTTCGGCTTCGAGACGGCGGGACGCGGCGTGCTGCCGCTGCCGCTGGTGGCGAGCTTGCTGGCGGTGGGCGCGATCTCGCTCACGCTCTACGTGCTGCACACCCGCGTCCACGCCCATCCCATCATCGACCTCAACCTGCTGCGCATCCCGACCTTCGCCGCCGCGATCACCGGCGGGTCGCTGTTCCGCATCGGCATCGGCGCGCTGCCCTTCCTGCTGCCGCTGATGCTGCAGCTCGGCTTCGGCCTCACGCCCTTCGCCTCCGGGCTCCTCACCTTCGCCAGCGCCGCCGGCGCCATGACCATGAAGATGACGGCGGCGCCCATCATCCGCGCCTTCGGCTTCCGCCGCGTGCTGCTCGGCAACGCGGTGATCAGCGCCGTCTTCGTCATGAGCTACAGCCTGTTCGCGCCGAGCACGTCGCACTGGGTGATCTTCGCGGCGCTGCTCGCCGGCGGCTTCTTCCGCTCGCTGCAGTTCACCAGCACCAACACGCTGATCTTCGCCGACGTGCCGCCGCCGCTGATGAGCCGCGCCACCAGCTTCCAGAGCATGGCGCAGCAGCTCTGCGTCAGCATCGGCGTCGGCATCGGCGCGCTGCTGCTGCACGTGACCTTGGCGGTGAAGGGCCAGACGGCGCTTGCCGCCGACGATTTCGCCGCCGCCTTCCTGACGGTCGGCCTGATCTCGCTGACCTCGATCTACTTCTACCTGCCGCTGGCGCGCGAAGCGGGCGCCGAGGTCAGCGGCCATCGCGCCGCTTCCGAGACCAAGAGCGACGCGCTCAGCGACCGCGGCGCGACCGGCGACTGACGGCTATTTCTGCTGCTTCAGATAGGCGATGACCGCCTTGCGGTCGTCGGCGTTCTTGAGGCCGGCGAACAGCATCTTGGTGCCCGGGACCACCTGGCGGGGATCGGTGAGATATTTGTCGAGCTCGGCCTCGGTCCAGGTGAGGCCGGAATTCTTGTTCGCCTCGGTATAGCTGTAGTCCGCCACGCTGCCGGCCTTGCGCCCGACGACGCCGGCGAGACTCGGCCCGATCTTGTTCTGTCCCGGCTCGACCGAGTGGCAGACGGCGCAATAGCGCTTGAAGATGGTCTCGCCGGCGTCCTGGGCGCGGGCGAGCGGGGCGAGCGCCAGCACGGTCAAAGGGGCAAGCGCGAGGACGGCAAGGCTCGGTCGGTGCATGGACAAGGCTCCCTGGCTCTTTGCAGGCCGCTGGTTGGTAGGCGCGGGCCAACCGATCCATAATCGATTTTTCCGGCGCAGCCAACTCCGACGGACAGGCGGCCGCGCTCGTCATCTCGACCCACGGGCTTCCGCCACCGCCCGGGCGCGCAGCGCCGCCGCCGTCGCAGCGAGCAGGCCGGTCACGTCGCTAACCAGCCGGCCGAGCAGCGCCGCCGCGGCGGAGCCGCCTTCGCCACCGC
>JASHTP010000366.1 GCA_030040495.1 Alphaproteobacteria bacterium | reverse complement strand
ACGAGCCCGAACGGCCGCTCGCGCAGCTTGCGCAGGCCGGTGGAGCCGTCCTCGGCTTCCTCGACGTTGCTGAAGCCGATTTGGGACAGCAGGTTGCGCAGAATGCGCCGCATCGTGTTGTAGTCGTCGACCACCAACACATGTTTGTCGAGGTTTCGCAAGGCGCGTACTCCAGCTCGATCTTGGGAGGCGGCGCGAGGATCGCTGCCGCCGCAATACCGGCAAAAAATAGCCGGTATCGGTTGAGCGCTGGTTAACGCGTGCGGTGCAAAAACGCCGCGGCGCGGCCGGTATGGTTAATGCCGCGCCCGGGCGGCTAGCGGCCGAACAGCGCGCCGATCGGGATGGAATAGACCACCATCGCCGATTCGACGCCGGGGTTCTTCTTGTAGATGCCGGCGTTGGAGATGTGGTCGAAGAGCAGGCCGATGCGCGAGTAGTCGTCGAAGCGCCAGGCGAACTCGCCGCCGGTCTTGAACTCGAAGGCGCCGCCGAGATCCTTGCCGTCGCCGCGCGACCAGTAGCCCATCGTCGCCTCGGGCGTGATGACGAAGTGGCGGCCGATTTCGGCGTCGAGCCGGAAGCCGCCATAGCCGAAGAAGCTGCCCTTGTTGGTGCCGAGCGCGCCCACCACCGGGCGGATGATGTCGAGAAACCGGTAGGAGAAGCGGTATTCGGCGCGGAGCTCCGCTTCCTTGGCGGCGCGCAGCACGTTGTAGGCGCCGCCGCCGATCGCGAGCAGGTCGGGGTCGTCCGCCCGCGCCGCCGGCGCCGCCGCGACGAGCGCCAAGGCGAGAAATGCCGCTCCGAGGCCGCCGAACCGCCCGCTCATCCACTTCCCCCCGCCGCGCGCAAAGTGCCGGCCATCTTAAGGCTCCGCGTCCGCCTGGCAAGCGCCGCGGCGCGTCGAGGTCGCTCAGAGGCTGCGGCGCAGCTTTTCGGTGGCGGCGACGAGGCGGGCGCGGACGCCCGGCTCCATGGCGGAATGGCCGGCATCGGCGACGACGCTGTACTCGGCCTCGGGCCAGGCGCGGGCGAGCTCGTCGGCGCTGACCACCGGGCAGACCATGTCGTAGCGGCCCTGGACGATGAAGGCAGGTACGCGGCGGATCCGGTCGATGCGCCGCAGCAGATCGCGCTCGGGCGGGATGACGTTGTGCAGGAAGTAATGCGCCTCGATGCGGGCGAGCCCGAGCGCCATGCGGTCCTCGCCGAAGGCGGCCACCGTGTCCGGGCTCGGCAGCAGGGTCGAGCAGGCGCCTTCATAGAGGCTCCAGGCGCGCGCCGCCGGCATGTGCACCGCGGGGTCGGCATGGGTGAGCCGCCGGTAGTAGCCCTGCAGCAGATCGGCGCGCTCGCTCTCCGGCAAGAAGCCCGAGAAGGCGCGCCAGGCTTCGGGAAAGACCGTGCGCATGCCATAGAGGAACCAATCGACCTCGGCGCGCCGGCAGAGGAAGATGCCGCGCAGCACCAGGCCGGTGCAGCGCTCGGGATGCTCTTGCGCATAGGCGAGGGCGAGCGTCGAGCCCCAGGAGCCGCCGAACACCGCCCAGCGCTCGATGCCGAGATGCTGGCGCAGCCGCTCCATGTCGGCGACGAGGTGCCGCGTCGTGTTGTCGCTCACCGAGCCCAGCGGCGTCGAGCGGCCGGCGCCGCGCTGGTCGAAGACGATGATGCGCCAGGCCTGCGGGTCGAAGAAGCGCCGATGGGTCGGCGTCGCGCCGGCGCCGGGGCCGCCATGCAGGAACACCATCGGCAGGCCGCGCGGATTGCCCGACTGCTCCCAATACATCGTGTGCTGCCCGTCGAGCTTGAGCATGCCGGTGGCATAGGGCTCGATCGGCGGGAACAGGTCCTGGCGGCTCATGAGCGTCCTGATGGGGCGGCGGGCGCGCTCCCGCAGTCTAAGGTCTCGCCGCGACAACGCAACCGCGGCGGCGATTCCGCCCGAAGCGCTGCCCGGCCTGCTTGAACACGCGCCGCGGCGCGCGCTGTCCCGGCGAGATCGGGCGCCGCCCCGGCGGGCGCGGCTTGATCCCGCGTCGCTTTGCGGTATGGTGACGAAAATCGCCGGACCGCCGACATTCCGGCATTACAAGCGTTTAACATGGCGGCGGCGGCCGCTGGGGGAGGTCAAGAATGAGATACCGCATCACGCGTCGCGATTTCGGCCTGGGCGCCGCGGCGTCCGGCGCGCTCCTCGTCGGCGCCGGCGCGAGCCGCGGCGCGCACGCCGCGACGAAGCCGATCAAGATCGGCAGCCTGCTGCCGCGCTCCGGCTATGAAGGGCTGATCGGGCAAGGCTGCCAGCGCGCGGTCGATCTCGCCAAGAAGATGCTGCCGGAGATGGGCTATGCCATCGAGGTGGTCGATGCCGACACCGAATCGAAGCCGGAGGTGGCGCGCACCCAGGCGGAGAGGCTGATCAGCGAAGGCGCCGAGATCCTCGTCGGCGCCTTCGACAGCGGCCAGACCTTCGCCATCGCCCAGGTGGCGGAGCAGAAGGGCGTCCCCTTCGTCATCAACATCGGCTCCGATCCGGCCATCACCGAGCAGGGCTACAAGTTCGTCTTCCGCAACTTCCCGACCAGCGTGATGCTCGGCTCGCACGGGCTCGGCCGCTTCAACGATCTGTTCAAGGCGACCAAGACCGAGCCCAAGACCGCGGTGCTGATGATCGTCAACGACACTTTCGGCCAGACCATGCTCAAGGGC
>JASHTP010000365.1 GCA_030040495.1 Alphaproteobacteria bacterium | reverse complement strand
CCGATCCCATCGACGAGTTCTGGATGCCGGCGATCGGCAGCTACAAGGAGCATCCGCTGAAATCGGTGACGCGCGGCGCCGCCGATCTCGCCAAGATCGAAGGCGGCGGCAAGCCGGACGAGGCGACGCCGGCGGCCGCGCCCGAAGCGACGGTGGCGAGCCTCATCGCGCTCTTCAAGCTGTCGCTCGGCGAGGCGGTGAAGGACGTCCGCACCTCCGACCGGCTGACCGACAGCGCCGTCTGCCTCGTCGCCGACGAAGGCGATCTCGACATGCATCTGGAGCGGCTGCTGAAGCAGCACCACCAGCTCTCGGCGGCGGCCAAGCGCATCCTCGAGATCAATCCGCGCCATCCGCTGATCGCGCGCCTCGCCGCGCTGGTGGAGAAGGAAGGCGCCGCGGCATCGCTCGGCGATTTCGCCTGGCTGCTGCTCGACCAGGCGCGCATCCTCGAAGGCGAGCAGCTTCCCGACCCCGGCGCCTTCGCGCGGCGGCTGGCCAGCGTGCTCGAGAAGGGGTTGGCGGCGTAAGCGGCAAGGGGGGCCGACTACCCCATTGGCGTACCCCATTGAAGATTTTTTTCACCTACCCCAATGACGTAGGCGGCGCTGACGCATCCCTTCGATGGTAGCATCCGACCCCTCCGGCGCCGAGGCTCGGAGAGAAAGCCACCCCGCACGATGCGGGCTCTCGCGGTTGCAAGAGCAACCGCTGTCGCCCGCCGGCGACGACGCTTCGCGTCGCGTCTAGCTTACCGGCGACTTCAGCATTGCGGCGCCGATGATGCGGCCGGCGCCGTCGCCTTGCTGGAGCAGCACGGCGACGCCGCCGTCGCCGCCGACCTGGTCGGCGGGAACGGCGAGGTCGAGCGCCTTGCCGCGCCAGGTGCCGGCCCGGCTCCAGCTCCGCACCACCTGATAATCCTTGAGCGTCTGGCCTTCGTTCTCGCCGCGCAGCACCGGCGTGGTGTGCTCGCGGTCGAAGCCGACGAGCCACAGCGTCGCCGGCTCGGCGGCGGCGGCGGCATCGACATGGATCGCGATCGCGCCGTCGGGACGGCGGGCGACGGTGACGCGCGGCCGCGGCGTCCTGTCCGCCTCCGCCGCGGCGATGAGCTCGGCGATCGAGGCGCGCTCGGAGCCGATGCCCTGGGTGGTGCCGTTCACCACCATCTGCGGCGTGTAGATGTAGCGCAGATTGAGCTGGCGGGCATAGGCGCGCTGGCGCTCGGTCGCGAACTTGGTGGCGAAGGGATCGGTCCAGCCGATGTAGTTCCAGTAATCGACGTGGAAGGAGAGCGCGAGCAGGTTCGGGCGCTGCGCCAGCTCGCCGAGATAGGCGTCGGCCGGCGGGCAGGAGCTGCAGCCTTGCGAGGTGAAGAGCTCGACGACGACGGGCGGCTGCGCGTCCGCCGCGCGGGCGGCGGGCGGCGGTCCCGGCGACAGCGCGAGCAATAGGAGAGCGAATGCTCCCCTTATAATCATGGTTCTGTTGAGCATGCGATCATGATGGGGTGCCGGCCGCCGCGGCGCCAGTCATTCGCCTTCACAATGGGGTGAGCGCCGCGAGCGCGCAGCGCTCGTCGGGGCCGGCAGCTAGTCCGCAGCCGCGCGACGAGCGCTAACGCGCTCGCGCGAGCATGTGCCGCAGCACGTATTGCAGGATGCCGCCGTGGCGGAAATATTCGAGCTCGTCGAGGGTGTCGATGCGGCAGAGCAGCGGCACGGTGTCGACCTTGCCGGAGGACCGGTGGATGCGGCAGGTGAGGTCGATGCGCGGCTTCAGCCCGGCGGCGATGCCGATGATGTCGAAGCGCTCGCTGCCGTCGAGCTTCAGCGTCTTGCGGTCGGCGCCCTCCTTGAACTGCAGCGGCAGCACGCCCATGCCGACGAGGTTCGAGCGGTGGATGCGCTCGAAGCTCTCGGTGATGACCGCGCGCACGCCGAGCAGTCGCGTGCCCTTCGCCGCCCAGTCGCGCGACGAGCCGGTGCCGTACTCCTTGCCGGCGACGATGACCAGCGGCACGCCTTCCTTCTGATAGCGCATGGCGGCGTCGTAGATCGGCATCACCTCGCCGTCCGGCAGATGCCTGGTCATGCCGCCCTCGACGCCGGGCACCATCTCGTTGCGGATGCGGATGTTGGCGAAGGTGCCGCGCATCATCACCTCGTGATGGCCGCGGCGCGCGCCGTAGGAGTTGAAGTCCGCCGGCCGCACCTGGAAGCCCATGAGATATTCGCCGGCCGGGCTGTCCTTCTTGATCGAGCCGGCGGGCGAGATGTGGTCGGTGGTGATGCTGTCGGCGAGGATGGCGAGCGGCCGCGCCAGGCTCACGTCGCTGAGCGCGCCGGGCTCCTTCGGCATGTCGTCGAAATAGGGGGGATGGGCGATGTAGGTCGAGCCCTGGTCCCAGCTGAAGGTCATGCTCTTCGCCACCTGCACCTTCTGCCATTCCGCCGGGCCCTGGAAGACGTTGCCGTAGCGCTTCCTGAACATGTCGGGGGTGAGCGACCTGCGGACGGTGTCCTGCACCTCCTGGCTCGACGGCCAGACGTCGCGCAGATAGACCGGCTTGCCGTCGCTGCCCTCGCCCAGCGGATCCTTGGCGAGGTCGACGTTCATGCTGCCGGCGATGGCGTAGGCGACGACGAGCGGCGGCGAGGCGAGATAGTTGGCGCGCACCTGCGGGCTGATGCGGCCCTCGAAATTGCGGTTGCCGGAGAGCACCGCGGCGACGACGAGGTCGCCCTTCTCCACCGCCTCGGCGATCGGCTCGGGCAGCGGCCCGGAATTGCCGATGCAGGTGGTGCAGCCATAGCCGACCAGGTTGAAGCCGAGCGCGTCGAGGTCCTGCTGCAGCCCGGCGGCGGCGTAGTAGTCGGTGACCACCTGGCTGCCCGGCGCCAGCGAGGTCTTGACCCAGGGCTTCACCTTGAGCCCGCGCTTCACCGCGTTGCGCGCGAGCAGGCCGGCGGCGAGCATGACGCTCGGATTGGAGGTGTTGGTGCAGCTGGTGATGGCGGCGATGACGACGGCGCCGTCCTTCAGCTCGTAATTGCTGCCGGCGACCGGCACGGAGCGGTTGAGCTTCGCCGGGTCGGCGGCGCCGGCGAGCTTCGGCAGCTCGGCGGCGAAGGATTTCGCCACGCCGGAGAGCGCGACGCGGTCCTGCGGCCGGCGCGGGCCGGCGAGCGACGGCTCGACCGTGCCGAGATCGAGCTCCAGCGTGTCGGTGAAGACGGGATCGGGCGTGGCGTCGTCGCGCCACAGCCCCTGCGCCTTGGCGTAGGCCTCGACCAGCTTGACGCGCTTGGCGTCGCGGCCGGTGAAGCTCAGATAGTCGAGCGTCGCCCGGTCGACCGGGAAGAAGCCGCAGGTGGCGCCGTATTCCGGCGCCATGTTGCCGATGGTGGCGCGGTCGGCGAGCGCGAGGTTGGCGAGGCCGGGCCCGTAGAACTCGACGAAGCGGCCGACGACGCCCTTCTTGCGCAGCATCTGCGTCACCGTCAGCACGAGATCGGTGGCGGTGGCGCCTTCCTTGAGCCGGCCGGAGAGCTTGAAGCCCACCACCTCGGGCAGCACCATCGAGATCGGCTGCCCCAGCATGGCGGCCTCGGCCTCGATGCCGCCGACGCCCCAGCCGAGGACGGCGAGCCCGTTCACCATGGTGGTGTGGCTGTCGGTGCCGACCAGCGTGTCGGGATAGGCCAGCGTCCGGCCGGCCTCGTCGGTGGTCCACACCACCTGCGCGAGATATTCGAGATTGACCTGGTGGCAGATGCCGGTCCCGGGCGGCACCACGCGGAAATTGTCGAACGCCTCCTGGCCCCATTTCAGGAAGGCGTAGCGCTCGCCGTTGCGCTCGAACTCGTGCTTGACGTTCTCGCCGAACGCCTTGGGCGAGCCGAAGGCGTCGACCATGACCGAATGGTCGATGACGAGATCGACCGGCGAGAGCGGGTTGATGCGGCCGGGATCGCCGCCGAGCTTGCCCATCGCCTGACGCATCGCGGCGAGGTCGACCACCGCCGGCACGCCGGTGAAATCCTGCATCAGCACGCGCGCCGGGCGGAAGGCGATCTCGCGCTCGGAGCGGCGCGTCTTGAGCCATTCCGCCACCGCCTTGATGTCCTCGAGCGTGACGGTGCGGCCGTTCTCGAGCCGCACCAGATTCTCGAGCAGCACCTTCATCGAGAAGGGCAGCCGCGCCACGTCGCCGAGCCCCGCCGCCTGAGCCGCCGCCTCGAGGCTGAAATAGTCGTATTCCTTGCCCTCGACCTTGAGGGTGCGGCGGGCTTTCAGCGAATCATGTCCGATGACCGACATGGACGGGCTCCTGGAGCGCAGGGTGGGCGGGGTCTCGGCTGCTGCTACAGCTTCTCGCGGCCGAGATCAAGTGAGCCGCGGCGCACGGCGCCTATTGCTAGCGGCCCGCGGCAGAGGGCGCGCTGTTGCGCATGATCTCGTTGTAGAGCTCGTCCTCCTCGGCGCGCTCGCGTTGCAGCGTCTGGAGCTCGGTCGGCCCGAGCGTCTCGCGCTCGCGCGTCTCGACCTCGTCGCGGCGCGGCTGCTCGTGGCGCATTGCCGCGAGCGGCAGCCGGCTTTGCGCCGGGCT
>JASHTP010000364.1 GCA_030040495.1 Alphaproteobacteria bacterium | reverse complement strand
TGCGCCAGCTCGTCCAGCGCCTCGGCGAGGGCAACACGCCCTGGCGCCAGCGTCGGCCGAACGGGCGGCCGTGACCGGCGAGCGCGCGCTCTCCGAGAGCGAGCGTCGCTTCCTCGCCGCGCGCCGGGTCGGTCATCTCGCCACCGCCGACCGCGGCGGCGCGCCCCATGTCGTGCCGGTCTGCTTCGCCGTCGAAGGCGACACGCTCTACATCGCCCTCGACGAGAAGCCGAAGCGCCGGCCCGCCGCGGCGCTGAAGCGCCTCGCCAACATCGCCGAGAACCCGGCGGTCGCGTTCGTCGCCGACCGCTACGACGAGGATTGGGCGCGGCTCGGCTGGGTCATGCTGCGCGGCCGCGCCGAGATCCTCGCCGCGGGCAAGGAGCATGACGCGGCCCAGGCGCTGCTGCGCGCCCGCTATCCGCAGCTGCGCGCGATGGCGATCGCGGGCCTGCCGGTGATCGCGCTGCGCATCGCGCGGGCGACGAGCTGGGGCGATCTCGCCGCGGCGGAAGGCTGAGCCGCGCCGCCGGACGCGACAGCGGACGCCGTCCCGTGTTATGAGATTCGTCGGCGCCGCGGGCGCCCAAGAGGCGAGGAGGAAGCGATGCTTGTCGGCGCCTTCTATTTTCCGACCGACTACGGCATGGACGTGGCGGAGCTCGCCGGCGCGCTCGAGGCGCGCGGCTTCGAGTCGCTGTTCGTGTGCGAGCACACCCACATCCCGGTGAGCCGCCGCACCCCCTTCCCGAGCGGCGGCGAGCTGCCCAAGCGCTATGCGCACACCCACGACCCCTTCGTCGCGCTCTCCTTCGCCGCGGCGGCGACGCGGACGCTCAAGATCGGCACCGGCATCTGCCTCATCCCGCAGCGCGATCCCATCGTCACCGCCAAGTCGGTCGCGAGCCTCGACCAGCTCTCGGGCGGGCGCTTCATCTTCGCCATGGGCGGCGGCTGGAACGCCGAGGAGATGGAGAATCACGGCACGCGCTACGAGACGCGCTTCAAGCTGCTGCACGAGCGGGCGCTGGCGATGAAGGCGCTGTGGACGCAGGAGAAGGCCGAATTCCACGGCGAGTTCGTCAATTTCGATCCGGTCTGGCAATACCCCAAGCCGAAGCAGAAGCCGCACCCGCCGCTCCTCCTCGGCGGCGAGACCGACCACACGCTGAAGCGCGTCGTCGAGTTCTGCGACGGCTGGTTCCCGCGCCCGCGCGGCGGCTGGGAGCCGAAGAGCGCGGTGGCGCGGCTGCGCCAGGCCGCGCTCGCCGCCCGGCGCGATCCCAAGACGCTGTCGATCACCGTGTTCGGCGCGCCGGCGGACGAGGCGGCGCTGGCGCCCTACCGCGAGGCCGGCATCGAGCGCGTGCTCTTCGCCGTGCCCGATGCGGACCGCGACGCGGTGCTGCGCGTGCTCGACAAGTACGCGCCGCTGCTGAAGGGCTGAGGCCGGGGCGTGTCCGGTCGTCGATCTTGACAGCGGACGGCGGCGCTGGTCCATAGTGCGCGAGGCGTTGCCGCCGCGGACGCGCGGCGAGCGGAGGGGGCATGATGACCGGTCACCCGCCGGCGCTTCAGGCGGCGGGCTCGAAACATCGCCGAACGCACGCCCTCGGGCTCTCTCTCTTGGCGTTGCTGGCGGCTTGCGCCGGAGCGCCGAGCGACACCGCGGACAGGTCCGGCACGGGAGCGACGAGCGATGCCCCGCGCGCCGAGGTTCCGGTGGCAGGAACCGCGCTCCCCGCCGGCTACCGCATCGACAGCACCCACTCGCTGATCCTCGGCGAAGGCGAGAGCTGGACGGGACGGCTCGTCTATTCCGCCGCCGGCTCTGCCGACGATGTCTTCGAGTTCCTGCGGCGCGAGATGCCGAAATTCGGCTGGACCGAGATCTACGCCGTCCGCTCCGAGGTCAATCTGCTCGGCTTCGCCTCCGAGCCGACCGGGCGCGTCGCCAATATCCGCATCGAGCGCAGCTCGATGCTCGACAGCACCCGGGTCGACATGATCGTATCGCCCGCTGCGGCGAGCAAGCCGCCGCCGGGCCGGCCGAAGCCGCCGCCGCGCTGACCGCGCGCCGCATCCTCTGCGACCCTTCCCGACAGGAGATCTCCGACGGACGCCGTCGGCCCTGCCGCGACGGTCAATCGACGGGAGCGAGCTGGAGCGCGGGCTCGGCGGCGGCGGCCATGGCTCGCAACGCCTCCGTCACCGCCGCGATCACGCTGTCCCAGCGTTGCGCGGCAGTCTGCCGGAAGAGCCGCGCCGTCGGATACCAGGGGCTGTCGCTGCGCGACTCGAGCCAGCGCCAATCGGGAGCAAAGGGCAACAGAAGCCATACCGGCTTGCCGAGTGCGCCGCCGAGATGCGCGACCGACGTGTCGACGCTGACGACGAGGTCGAGCGCCATGATGGCCGCCGCGGTGTCGGCGAAATCGCCCAGCAGCGGCGAAAGGATTTCGATCGCCATGCCCTGCGGCGCCCGCTCGGCCTCGCCGACCGCAGCGCCCTTTTGCAACGCGAAGAACGAGACGCGCTCGATCGCGGCCAGCGGCGCCAACTGCGCCAGCGGCAGCGAGCGATGGCGATCGCGGTTATGCTCCGGCCGGCCCGCCCAGACCAGGCCCACCTTCAATCCGGGGCGCGCAAGCCGCGCGCGCCAATCCTCGACCGCGAGCGGGTCGACACGGAGATAAGGCATGGCCGCCGGCACGGTCGCGAGATCCGTGCCGAAAACCACCGGCAGGCTCAGCAACGGGCATTGCCAGGCCAAGTCGGGCAGCCGATCGCCGACGGCGAGCACCTGTTCGACACCCTCGATGTCGGCGAGAAGCCGGTGCAGTTCGATCGGCGCCTCGAGCACGATCCGACCGCCGCGCCGCGCGACCAGCGGCAGATAGCGCGCGAACTGGATGGTGTCGCCGAAGCCCTGCTCGGCATGGATGAGGATCGTCTTCTCGGCGATGTCGCCGGGTCCGATCCACAACGGCCGCAGGAAGTTGCGCCGCCAGTCGCGGATCTGCTCGGTCTCCCATCGCCATTCGTTCTTTGCCCAGCCGCGCTCGAAGTCGCCGACGAGCAACCGGCAGAGCGCCTCATTGTAATGCGCCTCGGGATAGTCGGGGCGCACCTCCACCGCGCGGCCGAAACTTGCCAACGCCTCCTCGAACCGCCTCAGGTGGTAGAGCGCAACGCCGC
>JASHTP010000363.1 GCA_030040495.1 Alphaproteobacteria bacterium | reverse complement strand
GACGTCTCGCTCGAGGTGCGCGCCGGCGAGACCGTGGCGCTGCTCGGCACCAACGGCAACGGCAAGAGCACGCTCATCAAATGCATCATGGGCATCGTCCGCCCGACCTCCGGCTCGATCACCGCCGAGATCGACGGCGCGCGCCACGAGCTCGTCGGCATGAGCACCGAGGCGATCGTCGATCTCGGCGTCGCGCTGGTGCCGGAAGGCCGCCGCCTCTTCGCCAAGCTCACCGTCGAGGAGAATCTGCTGCTCGGCGCCTTCCGGCCGCTGGCGCGGACCCATCTCAAGAAGAACCGCGACTATTGCTTCGAGGTGTTCCCGCGGCTCGCCGAGCGGCGCGGCCAGCTCGCCGGCAGCATGAGCGGCGGCGAGCAGCAGATGCTGGCGCTCGCCCGCGCGCTGATGTCGGCGCCGCGCATCCTGCTGGTCGACGAGCCCTCGGTGGGGCTGGCGCCGCTGCTGGTGCAGCGCACCATCGAGAAGATCGGCGAGCTCAAGGAGAGCTACCAGCTCACCGTGCTGATGGCCGAGCAGAACTTCACCCAGGCGATCCGCATCGCCGACCGCGGCTACGTCATCGTCCACGGCAAGATCGCCTTTGCCGGCGCCTCGGCCGAGGAGCTCAACAACAACGAGCTGATCCGGAAGTTTTATCTCGGCATGTAGGGCGGCCGCTCGCGGCGGCGGCGGTGGGACCCCGCCCACTACTCCGTCTCGCCAATGGTTGCCTTGCCGCACCAAATGGTGGTTGACGGCTATGCCGCGTCGGGCACACACTTATCGTTAACAAGAACAAGCGCGCATATCCGCCGCGCGAGCACGTCACGAGGCCGGGCGGCAAATCCGGCCGGTTCAGCGTTTTCCTCGGCGTGAGGAGCGAACGTGCACGAGAGGGGGAAGGGGAACGGCGCGTCTTCTCGCGCGCGCCAGGACTGCACCGGTCGGGCGGCGCCGCAAGGCGCCTGCGCGCGGCGCCGGTCGCCGCGTCGGCGGGGACGTCCCGCCCTTGAGCCCCGCCCGGGTCTTCACAGCACAGCCATTGCCAGCCCGGCGGATCAGCCGCCGGGTCGAAGTTCAACCTGTTTTCTCGGGAGGAAGCGATGATGCATTTGAGCGTCAATGGCCGGCCGCACACATTCGCCGGCGATCCGTCGATGCCGCTGCTCTGGTATCTGCGCGACGAGCTCGGGCTCACCGGCACCAAGTTCGGCTGCGGCATCGCCGAGTGCGGCGCGTGCACGGTGCATCTCGACGGCGAGGCGGTGCGCGCCTGCGTCACGCCCATGAGCGGCGTCGCCGACCGCAAGGTGACGACCATCGAGGGCTTGTCCCCCGACGGCAGCCACCCGGTACAAAGGGCGTGGCACGCCTTCAACGTGCCGCAATGCGGCTTCTGCCAGGCCGGCCAGATCATGCAGGCGGCGGCCTTGCTCGCCGCCAACAAGAACCCATCCGAACAGATGATCAACGAGACGATGGCGGGCAACATCTGCCGCTGCGGCTGCTATCAGCGCATCTCCGCCGCCATCAAGTCAGCGATCACGGGGGCGTGACATGAAGACGATCATCCAGAACGTCAGCCGTCGCCGCTTCCTCAAGGGCGCGGGCGGCTTCGTCGTCGCGGCGCAGTTCCTTTCGGCCAAGGCGCTCGCCGATTACGCAACGGGCGCGAGCGCGATGCCGCACGGCGTCGTGACCGACCCGCATGTCTTCGTGTCCATCGACAGAAAGGGGCTGGTCACCATCATCGCGGCCCGCGCGGAAATGGGCACCGGCGCCGCACGCACCACGCTGCCGCTGATCGTCGCCGACGAGCTCGAGGCGGATTGGTCGCGCGTCAAGGTGCAGCAATCCCCGGGCAACGAAGAGAAGTACGGCAACCAGGACACGGACGGCTCGCGCAGCGTTCGCCATTTCATCCAGCCGATGCGTCACATCGGCGCGTCGGTGCGCCAGATGCTCGAAATCGCCGCGGCCAAGCGGTGGGGCGTCGATGTCGGCGAGGTCGAGGCGAAGAATCACGAGATCGTCAACAAGAAGACCGGCCAGAAGATCGGCTACGGCGTCGTCGCCGCCGATGCGATGGCGCTGCCGGCGCCGGCCCCCGACCAGGTGAAGCTCAAGACGCCCGATCAGTTCCGCTATATCGGCAAAGGGACGATCAAGCCGGTCGACCAGCACGACATCATCATGGGCAAGGCGGTCTATGGCATCGACGCGAAGCTGCCCGGCATGAAATTCGCCGTGGTCGCCCGCCCGCCGGTCTTCGGCGGCAAGCTGGTGTCGTACGACGCCGCCGCCACGATGAAGGTGCCGGGCGTCGAGAAGGTCGTGGTCATCGAGGGCACGCCGGCACCGGCCAAGTTCCAGCCGCTCGGCGGCGTCGCGGTGATCGCCAAGAACACCTGGGCGGCGATGCAGGGCCGCGACGCGCTCAAGATCACCTGGGACGACGGCCCGCACGCCACCTACGATTCGGCAAGCTTCAAGGCGCAAATGGAGGAAACGGCGCGCAAGCCGGGGGTGGTCGTGCGCAACGACGGCGACGCGGACAAGGCGCTGGCCTCGGCGGCGAAGGTCGTGACCGGCGAATATTATCTGCCGCACCTCTCGCACGCGCCGATGGAGCCGGTCAACGCGACCGCGAGATTCGTCAACGGCAAGCTGGAGGTGTGGGCGCCGGTCCAAAGCCCGGGCGGAACGCGGGACGAGCTGGCCAAGAAATTCGGTCTCAAGGCCGAAGACGTCACCGTGAACACGACGCTGCTGGGCGGCGGCTTCGGACGCAAGTCGAAATGCGACTACGTCATCGAGGCGGCGCTGTGCGCCAAGGCGGCGGGCGCGCCGGTCAAGGTCATCTGGACCCGCGAGGACGACATCCAGCACGACTACTTCCACACCGTGTCGGTGGAACGGGTCGATGCCGGCCTCGACCAGAGCGGCAAGGTGGTCGCCTGGCGCCATCGCAGCGTGGCGCCGACCATCCTGGCGATCTTCGCGCCCGATCCCAAGCACGAGATGGCCTTGGAACTGGGCATGGGACTGGTCGACAATCCCTTCGACATCCCCAACTTGCGCTGCGAGAACGGCGAGGCCGAGGCGCATACGCGCGTCGGCTGGTTCCGCTCGGTGTCGAACATCCCGCACGCCTTCGCGGTGCAGACCATGGCGGCGGAGCTGGCGGCGGCCGCCGGCCGCGATCCCAAGGACATGCTGCTCGATCTGATCGGGCCGCCGCGCATCGTCGATCCGCGCAAATCGCCGGGGGTCAAGGATTTCTGGAACTACGGCGATCCGTTCGAGGTCTATCCCATCGACACGGCGCGGCTGCGCGGCGTGGTCGAGCTGGTCGCCGAGAAATCCGACTGGGGCAAGCCCTTGCCGCCCCGGCACGGTCTCGGCATCGCGGTCCATCGCAGCTTCCTCACCTACGTCGCCACGGTCGTCGAAGCGGCGGTGGACGAGAAGGGGAAACTCACGGTGCCGCGCGTGTGGACGGCGGTGGACGCCGGCTTCGTCGCCAATCCCGAGCGCATCCGCTCGCAGATGGAGGGCGCGGCGGTGTTCGGCTACGCGCTCGCCCGCTATGGCGAGATCAGCTTCAAGAACGGGCGCGCCCAGCAAGGCAATTTCGACAGCTACAAGGTCACGCGCATCAACGAATCCCCGGCGCAGACGCAAGTGCATATCGTCCCGCACGGCATCGACGTGCCGTCGAGCGGGATCGGCGAGCCCGGCGTTCCGCCCTTCGCGCCGGCCCTGTGCAATGCGATCTTCGCCGCCACCGGCAAGCGCATCCGGAGCCTGCCGATCGGCGATCAATTGTCGACGTAAGCCTGCCGAGCGGTGCCGGGCGATTTCGCCCGGCACCTGCCGGCCTGTCTTTCCGCGCTAATCCGCCGCTTCCGGCTGCCGCTCGAAGAGGCGCTCGTCGATCTCGACCTCGATGTCGCGCAGCACCGGGTCGGTCGCGACCGCGATCTCGTTCTCGATGAGGGTGCCGCAGCCGGGGCAGAAGAACTGGCGGAACACCGGCACGTCGTCGATGTAGCGCCGGGGATCGCCGACCAGCGGGCTCGCGGCCTGGATCGGGTTGTCCTGGCGCAGGCAATGGTCCTTGTAGTTGTCGCCGGTCGGACCGAGATCGCCGCCGCATTTGGCGCAGCAATGATGCGGCGTCCCGCCGTCGAGCCGCACCAGCAAATTCTCGGTGACGCGGAGCGCGGGCCCGGCGAGCTTGCGCGGCTTCACCGCGATGCCCGCGACGCGGCTGCGGCGCGCCGCCTCGCGCCGGCTCTTCGTCGCCTTGAGATCGAGCGCCGCCCTGGCCTCGTCGATGACGACGCCGTAGATGTCGCGCGCCGCGGCGAGCGTCACGGCGCCGTTGAGCCAGTCGTCGAGCACGTGCTGCGGCTCGCGGTCCATGGGGTCGCCGAAGCCGCCGGCGGCGGTCCAGACCACGGCGTAGACGTCGGCCGGGCGCTGTTCGAAATTCTCCTGGCGGAGCTGGAGCGTCACTTCCTCGCCTTCGACCTCGAGCGCGTCCTCGACCATCTCGCGGCGGGCGAGCCGCTCGAGGATGTCGCTGCCGGTGATGAAGCGGTAGCGGTTGGGCGTGCCGGGATATCCGCCCATCATGCCGGTCGAGGTCGGGATGGCGTTGCCGGAGGAGAGCGTGTCCTGCACGATCTTGTCGGTATTGTGCGGGATGAAGCAGCTCTCGGCCGATAGCCCGCCGCGGAACTTGCCGGCGCCGCCGCTGTCCGCCACCTCCTTGCGGTAGAGGAAGAGCAGCGGGAAGCTCTGCTCGGTGTGCTCGATGTTGGGCAGCTTGCAGATCGGCGTGCGCGACTGGCCGCCGGTCGAGATGCCGTCCTGGGTCGAGAACGCGCCGATGGCGCCGCCGATGGGATCGACCAGGAGATAGCCGTAGCGCTCGCCCCACTGGTCGACGCCGCGGAAGATGGTCGCCGGCCACTGGCTGGTGCCGCCGATGCACATCACGTCCTTGCGCATGGCGGGGTCGCTGTAGATCATCTTGGAGAGCACGTTGTAGGCGGGATAGAGCGAGATCTCCATCGCCTGCACCGGCGCGGTCGAGACCGAGGCGGGAAAGCTCGCGCAATTGAGCGTGCCGGCGGTCGGATTGAACTCGACATGGCGGAGCGCGCCGCCGACCGAGAAATACTGGTCCCAGCAGAGCAGCTGGTTCAACGCCACCATGATCGCGCCGCGCCAGCCCGAATAGGTCGCGTTCATCGCGCCCTGCTGCGGCGCCGTGCCCTCGTTCTCGAAGATCAGCCGGTCGCCGCGCTTCTCGAGCGCGATCATCACGCGATAGGTGCCGCGGTCGCCGGGCCGGCAGCATTCGACATAGGTGCGGTCGCGCCAGGTGCCGTCGGGCAGCCGCGCCAGCTTCTGCAGGAAGGCCTTCTCGCCATTGACCAGGATGCGCTTCATCACCCCCTTGACGGTGCGCGCGCCGTAGCGGCGGATGAGCTGCGCGATGCGCTCGCGGGCCG
>JASHTP010000362.1 GCA_030040495.1 Alphaproteobacteria bacterium | reverse complement strand
GCGGCCGGAGCTGCTGCCGGCGGGGCCGAGCGCGGCCGCTTGCTGGCTCCATGCCGGAGCGCCGCGGGAGGGCGCCCATGGCTGAGCCGACACGCCCGCCGCTGCTCGAGGTCGAAGGGCTGGCGCGCCATTTCGACGTCTCGCCGCCGCTGCTCAACCGCCTCGTCGAGCGAAGCGGCCGGATCCTGCTCAAGGCGGTCGACGGCATCGATTTCGCCGTCGGCCGGGGCGAGACCTTCGCCCTCGTCGGCGAAAGCGGCTGCGGCAAATCGACGGTGGCGCGCGTGCTGGTCGGGCTCCATGCGCCGACACGCGGCCGCATCCGCTTCGACGGCGTCGACCTCGCGACGCTCGGGACGCGGGCGGCGCGGCGCGCGTTTCGCCGGCGGATGCAGATGATCTTCCAGGATCCCTATGCCAGCCTCAATCCGCGCTGGCACGTGCGCGACATCGTCGCGGAGCCGCTGCGCGCCCATCGCCTGTGCGCCGGCGAGCGCGCGCTTCGCGGCCGCGTCGACGAGCTGCTGGGCCAGGTGAAGCTGGCGCCGGCCGATGGCGACAAGTACCCGCACGAGTTCAGCGGCGGGCAACGCCAGCGCATCTCGATCGCCCGCGCGCTGGCGGCGACGCCGGACTTCCTTGTCTGCGACGAGCCGACCTCGGCGCTCGACGTCTCGGTCCAGGCGCAGATCCTCAATCTGATGAAGGACCTGCAGCGCGCTCTCGGCCTCACCTATCTCTTCATCTCGCACAATCTCGCCGTCGTCTATCACGTCTCGACCAGCGTTGGCGTCATGTATCTCGGCCGCCTCGTCGAGGTGGCGGAGACGGCGGCGCTGTTCCGCGCGCCGCTCCATCCCTATACCCGCCTGCTGCTGGCGACGATCCCCGACATCGCCATGACCGGGCGCCAGCGCGAGCCGGTGGCGGGCGAGGTGCCGAGCCCGATCGACCCGCCGACGGGCTGCGCCTTCCATCCGCGCTGCCCATATGCCGATGAACGCTGCCGGCGCGAGCGGCCTGAGCTCAGAAGCGCCGGCGCAGCGCGCGTCGCCTGCCACGCGGTGGAGGAGGGGCGGTTGCCGGCGGCGGCCGGCGCGTTGGCCTAGCGATGGCGGCACTCGGTGCTTGACAGCCGCCGCGCCGCGGCCCAACCATGTCGCAATTAATAACCAATAAGACAATAAACATAGATCAGGGAGGTACCGACGATGCGCGTCCGCCATGTCCTGGCGCTGGCTTGCGCCGCCTGTGTGCTCGCCGTTTTGCCGGCTTTCGCCGAAGGCACCATCAAAATCGGCTTTCCGATCCCGCTGTCGGGTCCGGCGGCGCTTTACGGCGTGCCGATCCTGAAGGGGGCGCAGATGGCGGTCGCCGACCTCAACGCCAAGGGCGGCGTCCTCGGCCGCAAGCTCGAGCTGCTGCCGCGCGACAGCAAGGCCAGCGCCGACGAGGCGGTGCGCCTCGCGCGCGAGCTCATCATCAAGGACAATGCCGATTTCCTCGCCGGCACGTTGACTTCGGCGGAGGCGCCGGCGGTGTCGACGATCGCCAAGGAGAACAAGATCGTCTTCATCGCGCCGTCGGCCAAGACCGCGTCGCTGACCGCGCCGGCGAACCTGCATCCTTACATCTTCCGGTTCGCCTCGAATACCACCACCGAGGGGCAGGCCGGCGCGATCATCATGTCGAAGTGGAAGGACATCAAGAAGGTGGCGACCATCGCGCCGGACTACGCTTATGGCCGCGATGCCATCGCTTCCTTCGTCGCCGAGATCAAGAAGCTGCGGCCGGACATCGCGATCGTCGACCAGCAATGGCCGAAGCTCGGCGAGCCGGACTTCACCGCCTTCATCACGGCGCAGATGAGCAAGCAGCCGGACGCGGTCTTTTGCGACCTCTATGGCGGCGATTTCGTCACCTTCGTCAAGCAGGCGATGCCGCTCGGCTATTTCACGGCGATCCACAATCGCCTGGCTGACGGCGGCGAGGTGGGCGCGGTGGACGTGACGGAACCGCTCGGCGCAAATTACCCCTTCGGGATCTGGTCGGACGCCTACGATCCCGTCATTTGGCCGGGACACGAGCCCGCTGCCCACAAGGCTTGGGTGCAGGAGATGAAGGACTCTCTCAAATCACCCTACGGCTCCGGCTGGGCGATCCAGGGTTACAGCGTCATCCTGGCGCTCGCCGCCGGCATCGAGAAGGCGGGAAGCACGAACTCGGACAAGGTCTCCAAGGCGCTCGTCGGCCTGACCTTCGACACGCCGGCCGGCAAGCGCAGCTTCAACGCCAACCATGACGCCGATACCGGCGAGTTCTGGGGCGAGATGGTGAAGGATCCCAAGTATCCCTTCGCCATCATCAAGGATCCGACCTACTACAACCCCGAGCCGGTAGCGGTGACCGACTGACCACGGCGCGGCGCGGCGACCGAAGGGAAAGGGCGAAGCAGCGGTGGCCGCGTCGTTCTTGTTCAGCCAATTCGTCGGTGGGCTCACGACGGCGATGTTCCTTTTCCTCATCGCGTCGGGCCTGTCGCTGGTGTTCGGCGTCATGCGCGTCGTCAACTTCGCGCATGGCACCTTCTACATGCTGGGCGCCTATCTCGCCTGGCAGGCGGTGCAGTGGCTGTCGCCGACTGGAGAGAATTTCTGGCCGGCGGCGCTGCTTGCCGCGCTCGGCATCGCCGTTCTTGGCGCGGTGGTCGAGCGGCTGCTGCTGCGCCATCTCTACGGCCGCGAGGAGCTCTACCAGCTGCTGTTCACCTATGCGCTGGTGCTGATCCTCGGCGACGCCGCCAAGTTCATCTGGGGGACGGGGCAGCTCTCGGTGACGCGTCCGCCGGTGCTCGCGGCGAGCCTGCACCTCTTCGGCGCGGAGGTGCCGCTCTACAACCTCTTCATCATGATCCTCGGTCCCCTCATCGCGCTCGGCGGCTGGCTGGTGCTGAACCGGAGCGGCGCCGGCCGGCTGGTGCGGGCGGCGTCCTACGACCGCGAGATGCTCGACGCGCTCGGCGCCAATGTCGGCACCATCTACACCGGCATGTTCGTCGTCAGCGCCTTCCTCGCCGGGCTGAGCGGCGCGCTGGTGACGCCGATCGAGAGCGTCGTGCCCGGCATGGACGTCGAGATCATCGTCCAGGCCTTCATCGTCGTCGTCATTGGCGGGCTCGGCTCCTTCTGGGGTACCTTCTGGGGCTCGGTCATCTACGGGCAGGTGCTGTCCTTCGGCATCCTGATCTTCCCCGGCTTCTCGCTGTTCTCCGTGTTCGCCCTGATGGCGGTGATCCTGATCATCCGCCCGTGGGGCCTGTTCGGCAGGCCGATCCGATGAACCGCGTCGCCCTCGGCCGCTCGATCCCCTGGACCCTGGTGGTGTTCCTGATCGCCGTCTGGGTCCCGGCGCTCGGCTCGCGCTACGACACCTTCCTAGGCACGCAGATCGCCATCGACGCGCTCTTCGTCGTGAGCCTCAACCTGCTGCTCGGCACCACCGGCCTCGTCTCCTTCGGCCACGCCGCCTATTTCGGCATCGGCGCCTATGCCTGCGGCATCCTGATGAAGACCTACGGCGTGCCCTTCGTCATCGCCTTCCCGGCGGCGGCGCTGATCGCCGCCTTCTTCGCGCTCATTTTCGGCTTCTTCTGCGTCCGGCTCAGCGCGCTCTACTTCGCCATGCTGACGCTCGCCTTCGCGCAGATCGTCTGGGCGATCTGCTTCAAGTGGAACGCGGTGACGGGCGGCGATGAAGGGCTGCCGAATATACCCTATCCCAAGCTCGACTGGATCTCCTCGCTGCCCGGGCTCGGCGATCTCAGCATCGCCGACGAGTTCTATCTCCTCACCATCCTCATGGTGGCGCTCTCCTTCGCGATCCTGCGGCAGGTCATCCGCTCGCCCTTCGGCCGCATGCTGACGACGATCCGCGACAATCCCGAGCGCGCCGCCTTCATCGGCCTCAATGTCCGCGCCTACGAGCTCGCCGCCTTCGTCGTCGCCGGCGGCTTCGCCGGACTGGCGGGCGCGCTCTACGGCATCTTCAACCGCGGCGCCTTCGCCGACTACGTCTTCTGGTCGAAATCGGCGGAAGTGCTGATCATGACGATCCTGGGCGGCATCAACTATTTCTGGGGGCCGCCGGTGGGGGCCTTCGCGCTGGTCTGGCTCAACCAGGAGATCACCTCCTACACGCAGTACTGGCCCTTCGTGCTCGGCGTCGTGCTGCTGGTGCTGCTGTTCGGCTTCCCCGGCGGCATCGTCGGCGGTCTCGTCGCCGGTTACGAGCGTCTGCGCCGGATGCTGCGTCCCCGCCATGCTTGATGTGCGCAAGCTTAGCAAGGCGTTCGCCGGGTTCGTCGCCGTCGACGCCGTCAGCCTGGCGGTCGAGACGCGCCAGACCACCGCGGTGATCGGCCCGAACGGCGCCGGCAAATCGACCTTCTTCAACCTGATCACCGGCCATCTCAGGCCCGACAGCGGCCAGGTGCTGCTCGACGGCCGCGACATCACCGGGACGCCGCCGCACCGCATCTGCCGCCTGGGCATCGGGCGCTCCTTCCAGCGCACCAACATCTTCACGCGGCTCTCCGTGCTCGAGAATGTGCAGGCGGCGCTGCTCGCCCATCGCGGCCGCGGCCATGATTTCTGGTCGCGCTCTGAGCGGTTCTACCGCGACGAGGCGGAGGAGCTGCTGGGCTCGATCGGGCTTGCGCATCAGGCGGACAGCACGGCGGGAACGCTCGCCTACGGCAACCAGAAGCAGCTCGAGCTCGGCATCGCGCTCGCCAGCGACCCGCAGGTGCTGCTGCTCGACGAGCCCACCGCGGGCATGTCGGCGACCGAGACGCGCGAGGCGATGAAGCTGCTCGAGCGGATCGCCGGCGAGCGCGGGCTGACGCTGATCTTCACCGAGCACGACATGGAGGTGGTGTTCTCGATCGCCGAGAAGATCGCGGTGCTGCATCAGGGCCGCGTGCTGGCCAAGGGCACGCCGGCCGAAGTCCGTGCCGATGCCGAGGTGCGTCGCGTCTATCTCGGCGAGCGGCCATGACGCCGCTGCTCGCGGTCGAGGACATCCACACCGCCTACGGCTTGAGCCGGGTGCTCTTCGGCGTCTCGCTCGAGATCGCCGCCGGCGAATGCGTCTGCCTCCTCGGCCGCAACGGCGTCGGCAAGACCACGACCATGCGCTCGATCATGGGGCTGACGCCGCCGAGCCGCGGCCGCGTGCTGTGGCAGGGACGCGACATCGCCGGCTGGGCGCCGCATCGCGTGGCGCGCACCGGCATCGGCTTCGTGCCCGAGGATCGCCGCATCTTCGCCGAGCTCACCGTCTGGGAGAATCTCGACGTCGCCGGCCGCGCCGCCGGGCGGCGCAGCCGCTGGACGGTGGAGGCGGTGTTCGAGCTTTTTCCGGTACTGCGCGCGTTGCGCGACCGGCGCGGCGGCTTCCTCTCCGGCGGCGAGCAGCAGATGCTGACCATCGCCCGCACGCTGATGGGCAACCCCGACCTGCTGCTGCTCGACGAGCCGTCCGAAGGGCTGGCGCCGCTCGTCGTCGAGACGCTGCGCGTCAAGATCGGCGAGCTCAAGACGCAGGGCCTCACCATCCTGCTCGCCGAGCAGGGCGTCGATTTCTCGCTCGCGCTCGCCGATCGCGTCTACGTGCTGGAAAAGGGGGCGATCCGCTTTTCCGGCGCGGCGGCCGAGCTGCGTGCGGACAAGGCGCTGCTCCACCGGCTGCTGTCGTTCTAGAAGCCGCTGGCCCGCTAGCGGATGCCGGCGCGCAGGAAGCTCTGCACGAACTGGCGCTGGAACAGCAGGAAGGCGACGAGCAGCGGCGCCGTCGTCATCAGGCTCGCTGCGGTGATGATCGACCAGTCGATGCCCTGGTCGGTCGACGCGAAGATCTGCAGCCCGACGGTCAAGGGCCGCGTCTCGACCGAGTTGGTGACGATGAGCGGCCAGAGGAAATTGTTCCAATGGTAGCTCACCGAGACCAGGCCGTAGGCGAGGTAGACCGGCCGCGCCAGCGGCACATAGACGCGCCAGAGCAGCTGCAGCAGCCCGGCGCCTTCGATGCGCGCCGCCTCGTCGAGCTCTCGCGGCACGCTCTTGAAGGTCTGGCGCAGCAGGAAGATGCCGAAGCCCGAGGCCATGTAGGGCAGGCCGATGGCGCCAAGGCTGTCGAGGATGCCGAGCCGCGCCATGGTGCGGTAGTTCTCGACGATGAGCACGTCGGGCATGACCATGAGCTGCACCAGCACCAGCAGGAAGGCGACGGCGCGCCCGCGGAACTCGATCCGCGCGAAGGCGAAGGCGGCCAGCGTGCAGAGCACGAGCTGCGCCGCCAGGATCATGGTCACCAGCAGAAAGGTGTTGAGGAAGTACCGGGCGAAGGGCGCCGCCTGCCAGGCGGCGGCGAAGTTCGCCAGGGTGAGGGGCGCGTCGAACCGGAAGGCGGTGGCATAGGCGGCGGGATGGAACGCGGTCCAGCCGGCATAGGCGAGCGGCAGGATCCAGATCAGCGCTAGCAGCCAGGCCGCCGCCGTCTCGAGCGCGCTTCTCATCGGTAGTGCACGCGCCGGTCGAAATAGAGGAACTGCGTCAGCGCGAGCGCCGCGAGCAGGGCCAGCAGCAACACGGTCAGCGCCGCCGCGTAAGCGGTGTCCCAGTATTTGAATCCCACCTCGAAGACGTAATAGAGCAGCAGCATGCTGGCATTGTCGGGGCCGCCTTCGGTCATGACGATGATCTGATCGACCAGGCGGAAGGAATTGATCAGCGCGTTGACCAGGACGAAGAGCGTCGTCGGCATCAGCAGCGGGAAGGTGACGCGGCGGAAGATCGTCCAGCGCGACGCGCCCTCGAGCGCCGCCGCTTCGCCCAGGCTCGGCGGAATCTGCTGCAGCGCGGCGAGATAGAAGATCATGAAGAAGCCCGCCTCCTTCCATACCGTCATGACCATGAGGCAGGGCAGCACGGTGCCGCGCGATCCGAGCCAGTTGTGCGACGGCGCGCCGAGGAGATGGAGCAGCTGGTCGACGAGCCCGTAGCCCGGCGTGTAGAAGAAGAGCCAGATGTTGGCGACGGCGATCATCGGCAGCACCGTGGGCGTGAAATAGGCGAGCCGCACGAAGTCGCGCCCGGCGAGCTTGCGGTCGACCAGCAGCGCCATCAGCAGCGCCAGCGCGATCGCCGCCGGAACGGTGCCGAGGGCGAAGACCAGATTGTTGCCGAGCGCCTGCCAGAAGACGGGGTCGCCGGCCATCTCGGCGTAATTGTCGAGGCCGACATAGACCGCGCCCCGCGCTCCCCGCGGCGTCGAGAACAGGCTGTCGATCGCGGTGGCGACGGTCGGGTAGTGCGTGAACAGCGCCAGCAGCACCGCCGCCGGCAGCAGCAGCAGCCAGCCTTCGATCTGTGGCCTGAGCCGGCTCGGCATCAGCTCCGCCGGTAGGGCCGCAGCACCCGATCCGCCTCGCTTTGCGCGTCGGCGAGCGCCTGCGCCGGATGCTTCTCGCCGGTGAGCGCCGCCTGCAGCCCGTCATTGAGGATCTTGGTGACACGCTGATTGTCGTGGGTCGAGAATTCGGCGACGGCGAATTCGAGCTGGTCGCGCGCCACCGCGGCGGCCGGGAAATTCGCGACGTAGCGCTTCATCGCCGGCGTCGTCCAGGCGTCGGGCCGCACCGCGACATAGCCGGTCTTGATGCCCCACTCCGCCGCGCGCTCGGGCGTGGTCATCCACTGCACGAAGGCCAGCGCCGCCTGGCGCTCGGCCGGGCTCGTCTTCTTGAACAGGTAGAAATTGCCGCCGCCGGTGGGCGAGCCGCGCCGCTTCTGCGCCGGCAGCATGGCGACGCCGAAGGGGAAGGGCGCGTTCGCCCGGACATTGGTGAGATTGCCGGTCGTCGTCCACATCATCGCCGTCTTGCGCTCGAAGAAATCCTGCGGCGTGGTTCCCCATTCGATGATCCCCTGGGGCATGACCTGCCATTTGCGGCCGAGATCCACCATGTATTGCAGCGCCTCGACCACTTCGGGCTTGTCGAAATAGACCTCGTTGCCGGCTTCGTTCATCAGGATCGCGCCGTTCTCGGTGGTGAGGCCCTGGAAGAGCCAATAGGGGAAGCCCGAGGAGGGGATCTCGACGCCCCACTGCGCGACGTCGGCGCCGCTGCGGCGCGTGAGTTTCCCGGCGAAGCCCCTCATCTCGTCCCAGGTCGCCGGCGCCTTGTCGGGGTCGAGCCCCGCCGCCCTGAACGCGGTCTTGTTCCAATAGAGCACGATGGTCGAGCGCTGGAACGGCACACCCCAGACTCTGCCCTCGGCCCGGCTGTTCGCCATGAAGGCGGGGAAGAAGCCGTCGAGCCAAGTCTTGCCGCCGCTGCCGGCGATCTCGTCGAAGGGGAGGATCGCGTCCTCGTCGATGAACGTGAACATGTCGGTCGACAGCGCCACCGCGAGATGCGGCGGCTCGCCGCTCTTGACCGCGGTCAGCGCCTTGGCGGTGGTGTCCTGGTAGGAGCCGGAATAGATGGCGTTGACGGTGACATCGGCATGCTCCTTCTCGAAATCCGCGACCATGCCGTCGATGATCTTGGTGATCGGGCCGCCGACCGCGACCGGGAAGTAGAAATTGAGCCGGACCGGCGCCGCCGTCGCGCGCCGCGCGCCCAGCGCCACTCCCATCGCCGCTGCGCCGCCCAGCACAGCGCGTCTCGTCAGTCGCTTCATCGCACTTTCTCCCTGTGCATCAAAGGTGTGGATGTCCGCTCGATCCTCCGGCCGGAGGCGGCGTCGAAGAGCAGCGCGTCGGCGTCGCTCCAGGCGACGCGGATCGCCGCGCCCGGCTGCAGCGGGGATCGTCCGGCCAGCCGCAGCGCCAGCGTCTCGCGGCCGATGCGGCAGGTGAGGACGGTGTCGGCGCCGAGATACTCCGTTGCGACCAGCTCGGCCGCGACGCCCGACGGATCGAGCCGGACCTGCTCGGGCCGCACGCCCAGCAGCAGCCCATCGCCGGCGCCGACGAACAGCGCCTCCTTGGCGCCGGCGACGACGGCGCCGCGTGGCCCGTCTTCGAGCGCCAGCAGGTTCATCGGCGGCGTGCCGACGAAGCGCGCGGCGAAGATCGTGGCCGGGCGCTGATAGAGCGTGTCCGGCGCGGCGTCCTGCTCGATCCGTCCGTCGCGCATCAGGATGACGCGGTCGGCCATGCTCATCGCCTCGCCCTGATCGTGGGTGACATAGACCAGGGTCATGCCGAGGCGCTGCTGCAGGCTGCGGATCTCGCGCCGCATCTCCTGCCGCAGCTGCGCGTCGAGGTTGGAGAGCGGCTCGTCCATCAGGCAGACCGGCGTCTCGGCGATGATGGCGCGGCCGAGCGCCACGCGCTGCTGCTGGCCGCCCGAAAGCTGCGCCGGCTTGCGCTCGAGCAGCGCGTCGAGCCCGAGCAGCTCGGCGACGCGCTTCAGCCGCCGGGCGCGCTCGCCGCGCTCGACGCGCCGCACCTTGAGCCCGAAGACCAGATTCTCGGCGACGGACAGGTGCGGGAAGAGCGCGTAGGACTGGAACACCATGGCGACGCCGCGCTCGCGCGGCGGCAGCGCCGTCACGTCGCGCCCGTCGATCTCGATGCGGCCGGCGTCGGGCATCTCGAGCCCGGCGATCAGCCGCAAGGTCGTCGATTTGCCGCAGCCCGACGGTCCCAGCAGCACCAGCAGCGAGCCTTTGGGCACGGTGAAACCGATGCCGTCCACCGCGCGGTGCACTCCCCACGCTTTCGCCAGGCCGGCGACGGCGATCTCCGACATGCTCCCCCATCCGCCTCGCAGCCACGGCAGCGCGCTCGGCGTCAGCTAGCAAAGTTGCATGACGCCAGGATGACAATAGCGGATTTCCGCCGCGGCGGGCACGGGCGCGAGGCTGGACGGCGCCGTGTGTTTCGGCACCGCGGAACATTGTTGATATCAACCTGACCGCCGCCGCGCCGGGCGCGCAGCCGAGAAGGGCTGCGCTCGCCGCAGCCGGTCAGGCGAGCGCCGGGCGCAAGGTGGCGCGTCGCTGCCGGGCCACCAGGGTCCCGATCAGCGCGAGGTTCAGCAGATTGAAACCGATGCCGGTGGCGAGCGCCGGCGCATAATAGCCGAAATGGTCGTAGATGATTCCGGCGAGCCAGCCGCCGGCGGCCATGCCCGAGCCGCTGCACAGCAGCAGGATCGGGATGCGCCAGGCGGCCTCCGCGGCGGGAAAGAGGTCGCGGATCGCCAGCACATAGGCGGGGATGATGCCGCTGAAGCCGAAGCCAAAGATGGCCGAGACGATGAAAAGCCCGGTCTCGTCCTGGGTGAAGGCGAGCGCGGTGAGCGCGCTCGCTTGGCAGAACGAGGCGGCGAGCACGGTGCGCAGCCCGCCGATTCGATCGGAGATCCAGCCCCAGAGCTGCCGGCTGACGAAGGCGGTGGCGAGCAGCAGCGACAGCATCGCCGCGCCCTGCGCCGCCGGGATGCCGAGATCGCTGCAGAGCGCGACGAGATGGCCTTGCGGCATCGCCATCGGCAGGCAGCAGCAGAAGGACGCGACGGCAAGGAGCCCGAGCACGAGGCCCGGCGGCCAGCCGAGGACCGCGCCGCTCGACCGCTCGGCGCCGCCGGTAGGCGCCGGGGCGGACGAAGCCGGCGGGCGGCGCAGCAGCAGCGCCAGCGGCAGCACCACGGCGGCGGCGAAAAGGCCGAACGCGACCATGGTGCGCCTCCAGCCGAGCTCGGCCACGCCCAGCTCGAAGATCGACGGCCAGATCGCGCCGGCGACGTACTGCCCGCTCGAGATCAACGCCAGGGCGGTGCCGCGGCGGCGATCGAACCAGTGGCTGACATAGATATAAAGTGGCGCGTTGATGCCGCCATTGCCGAGCAGCCCGACCAGCAGCCCATAGCCGAGACAGAGCCGCCAGGGCGAGCCGCCGGTGGCGACGACCAGGCCGAGCCCGATCATCAGCGCGCCGAAGCCGGCGGTCCAGCGCACGCCGATGCGCTCGGCGACGCGGCCCATGATGAGGCCGCCCACCGCGGTGCCGAGCCAGGCGAGCGAATAGGCGAGCGAGGGCACCGAGCGCGCGCTGCCGAGATCGGCGGCGATCGGCTTCAGAGCCACCACCGCAACCAGCGGCGCGCCGTAGGAGACGCTCATGATGGCGACGGCGAGGAAGGCGACGACCCACGAGGCGCGGGTCTCGATGCTCGGCTGCGCAAGGGAGGTGCCGCTGACATCCGGCATGAACGGCCTCGTGAGACGCTGCAAGTCGGATCTGCGTCCTTCGGCAAGCTCGGGATGAGGACAGTTCTTTGCGGCATCTGGCAGATGCCATCCTCTGACTTCCTCATCCTGAGCCTGTCGAAGGAAGCAGGAACGGTATTGCAGCGCCGGGGCTTTTGGTCAAGCGCGGCCGGTTGAAAGCGCGCCGCCCGCTCCGCTAGCATCACAGCGACCGGAGGCACCCGTGAGCGAGCTGCGCTTCACTGTCGATCACGTGCAGATCACCGTACCTCGCGCGCTCGAGGCGGCGACGCGACGCTTCTACGGCGAAGGGCTCGGCTTTGCGGAGGTCCCCAAGCCGCCGGAACTCGCCCGCAATGGCGGCATGTGGTACCGGCTCGGCGCGGTGCAGCTCCATGTCTCGCTGGAGGACATCGACGCCGCCGCCAACAGCGCATCGCGCCGCCACATCGCCTATGACGTCGGCGATCTCGACGCGGTCGAGCGCGAGCTGCGCCGGCGTGGGCTCGATATCATCCCGGACCGGCAGCCGACTCCGGGATTTCGCCGCTTCTATCTGCGCGATCCCGGCGGCAATCGCATCGAGATCAGCCAGAGAGTCGACTGACGGACCGGAGGGAGTGTCCATGCCGATCGTCAACCGCATCGCCGACTTCCACAAGGACCTTGCCGCCTGGCGGCACGAGCTCCACGCCCATCCCGAGACAGCCTTCGAGGAGGAGGGCACCGCCGACTTCGTCGCCAGGCGACTGCAGGAGTTCGGCGTCGAGGTGCATCGCGGGCTCGCCGGCACCGGCGTCGTCGGCACGCTCAAGGGATCGCGGCCGGGTGCGCGCGCCATCGGGCTCCGCGCCGACATGGACGCGCTCCACATCCACGAGCGGACCGGCGTCGACTATGCCTCGCAGAATCCCGGCAAGATGCATGCCTGCGGCCATGACGGCCACACCACCATGCTGCTCGGCGCGGCGCGCTACCTCGCCGAGACGCGCAACTTCGCCGGCACCGTCCACTTTATCTTCCAGCCCGCCGAGGAGAACGAAGGCGGCGGCCGGGTGATGGTGCAGGAGGGCCTCTTCGAGAAGTTTCCGGTCGAGGCGGTCTTCGGCATGCACAATTGGCCGGGTATGCCGGTGGGCAAGTTCGCGCTCCGCACCGGGCCGATGATGGCTTCCTTCGACATCTTCGAGATCACGGTGAAAGGCAAGGGCACGCATGCGGCGCTGCCGCATCTCGGCGTCGATCCCGTGGTGGCGGCGGCGCAGATCGCCATGGGACTGCAGACCATCGCCAGCCGCTCGATCCATCCGCTCGACAGTGCCGTGGTCAGCGTGACGCAGATCCATGGCGGCGACACCTGGAACGTCATTCCCGACGAGGTGGTGCTGCGCGGCACGGCGCGCTCCTTCAAGCCGGAGCTGCAGGACGCGATCGAGGCGGGCATCCGCCGCATTGCCGAAGGCATCGCCGCGGCGATGGGGGCGAGCGTCACGGTGCGCTACGAGCGGCGCTATCCGCCGACCGTCAACAGCGCCGCCGAGACCGAGATCGCCGCAGCGGCCGCGGCGGAAGTGGCGGGCGAAACCAATGTCGACCGCGAGCTGACGCCGACCATGGGCTCGGAGGATTTCGCCTTCATGCTGCAGGCGAAGCCGGGCGCCTACCTCTTCATCGGCAACGGCGGCGGCCGCAACGGCCCATCGCTGCACAATCCGCATTACGACTTCAACGACGAGATCCTGCCGATCGGCGCCTCCTACTGGGCGCGGCTGGTCGAGCGCGTGCTGGCGCCGGCGGCCTGAGCGCGCTTGCCCATGCCCGAGCGCGTGGCGCGGCCGCGACGCGCGGCGGCCGACTTTGCCGCGCTGCTCCTGGTGCTGCTCTGCCTGATCCCGCCTGACGGCGTGCTTTCGGGCAACGAGGAGAATTACCTCCAACTCGCCGCGCAGAGCGTCTCCCTGGTGCCGCCGGCGCCGGAGAGCGCGGTCTTCGACGGCTCGCATCACCGCGTTCTCGCCGATCACGTCTTCGGCTGGCTCGTCGCCGTCGCCGGCTTCGCCGGCGCCCAGATCGTCGCCCGCGCGCTGGCCGCCGTCGCCTATGCGCTGGCGCTCGGCGCGCTCTTCCGCCGCTTCGGCCTCGACGCGCTCGACGGCGTTCTCGTCGTCATCGTCTTTGCGCTGCTCGGCCAGGCCATGTTCGGCGGCGAGTGGCTGTTCAGCGGCGCCGAAGCCAAGGTCGCCGCCTATGTCCTGGTGCTGGCCGGGCTCGCCCTGGTGCTGGGCGGCGGCTCGCTGCTGCGCGCCGCCTTGCTCTTCGCCGGCGCGACCTGGTTCCATTTCCTGGTCGGCAGCTTCTGGTTCCTGGCCGCGCTGGCGCTCCGTCTCCTCGAGGAGCGTCGCGCGCTGCGCCGCGTCGCGACCGCGGCCGGCCTTTACCTTCTCCTGATCGCGCCGCTCGTCGCCTGGATCGCAGCCTCGCGGCTCGGCGCCGCCCAGGCTCTCGGGGGGACGCCGTCGCCCGACTATATCTACGCGGCCCTCCGCGTCCCCCATCACACCATGCCCTTCCTCGACACGGGCACGTTTCTTGCCCACTGGCTGCGTGGCGCTCTCTTCGCCGGCGGCATGCTCGCCTGCTCCCTCGTCGTCGCGCGCCTGCCGGAGGCGGCGCGACTGAGGCCGGTGGCGCTGTGGCTGGCGCTGCTGCTCTGCGGCCTGGCGCTGGCGCTCGCCGCGGCCGCCTTGGACCGGACGTCCGGCGCGCTCGGCAAGTTCTATCTTTTCCGGCCGGCGGCGCTGATGCTGCTGCTCTGGCTGGCGCTGATGCTCGCCATGCTCGGCCGCCTCGGCCTCGGGCACCGGTCGGCGCTGCGGCTGCTCGCCCTCGTTCTGCTGGCGCCGCCCTTCCTCGTCGGCGCCACGACGCGCGTCGCTGGCGATCTCGGCCGACGCAGCGACGGTGCGGCTTCGCTGGCCCCGATCCTGGCGCAAGCAGCGGCGCCGGGCGACGTCGTGCTCATCGACCCCGCGCTCGAACCGGCCTTCTTTGATGTCGAGCGGAGGACCGGCCATCCTGCGCTGGTGCTGTGGAAGTTCGTGCCCGCCGACGATGCCGGCATCATCGAATGGTACCGCCGCATCCGCTTTCGCGACGCGGTCTTCGCCCAGGGCTGCGCTGGGAAAAGCGCCTACCGCTTCGACTTTCTGCTCGCGACCCCCGACCACGCCGCTGCGCTCGCCCGCAGCTGCGGCGCGGCCGTGGCGAGCGGCGGTCGCTGGGTGCTGCTGCGCCGCGGATGACCGTCGCACGCGGGCAGGAGGGCTCTCAGCGCCGCGCGGCGCGCGGGTCGAGCGCCTCCTGCAGCCCGTCGCCGAGGAAGTTGCAGGCGATGACGGTGACGAAGATCAAGAGGCCGGGGTAGAGCGCGAGCTGCGGCGCCGATCCCACCGTCTCCTGCGCCCCGGTCAGCATGTTGCCCCAGCTTGGCAGCGGCGGCTCGATGCCGAGGCCGAGGAAGCTCAGCACGGATTCGAGGAGAATGATCTGGCCCACCGAGAGGGTGGTGGCGACGATGATCGGCGAGGCGAGGTTGGGCAGGATGTGGACGAGCATGACGCGGCGCGGGGTCGCGCCGAGCGCCACCGCGGCGCGGACGAAATCCTGCGCGCGCAACGACAGGGTCGCGCCGCGCACCAGCCGCGCCACCGTCGTCCAGCCGACCAGCGCGACGAGCACGATGATGCGATAGAGGCTCACGGCCTCGGACTGCACCAGCTCGTCCGGCAGGCCGAGCTTGCGCAGATCGACGGCGGCGAGCACGACCAGCAACGGCAGCAGCGGCAGGGCGATGATCCCGTCGGTGAGGCGCATCAGCACTGCGTCGAGCCGGCCGCCGCGATAGCCCGCGGCGAGGCCGATCGCGGTGCCGAGGCCGGCGGCGGCGATCGCCGCGGTGATGCCGACCAGCAGCGAGACGCGCCCGCCATCGAGCAGCCGGAGCAGCAGGTCGCGGCCGAGCTCGTCGGTGCCGAGCGGATGGGCGACCGAGGGCGCAGCGAGGCGGTGGTAGAGATCGACCGTCTCTGCGTCCGCGCCGATGAGCGCGGCGATGGCCGGCGCCGCCGCGGCGGCGAGCGCCAGCGCGAGCAGGATCGAGCCGCTCCAGGCGACGCGGCGACGGGCGAGCGCGCGGCGGAGCGTCCTCATCGGTAGCTGATCCGCGGATCGGCCGCGGCATAGGCGATGTCGGCGGCGAGGTTGGACAGTAGCACCAGCAAGGTGGCGAACAGCAGGCCGGCGAGCGCCAGGTTGAAATCGTTGCCGAGGATCGCGTCGTAGATGAGCTTGCCCATGCCGGGATAGGCGAACATGGTCTCGGTGACGAGCGCGCCGGAGAAGAGCGAGCCGAAGGACAGCGCCACCACGGTGACGACCGGGACGAGCGCGTTGCGCAGCGCATGGCCCCACAGCACGCGCGCCTCGCTCGCCCCTTTGGCGCGGGCGGTGCGGACATAGTCCTGGCGCAGCGCCTCGATCATGGCGGCGCGCATGTAGCGCAGATAGGGGCCGACGCTGGCGAGCGTCAGCACGCTCACCGGCAGCACGAGGTGGCGGGCGCGGTCGGCGATGCCGCCATCGCCGATGGTGGCGCTGCCGCCCGCCGGCAGCCAGCCCAGGGCCACGGCGAAGACCAGGATGAGCATCAACGCCAGCCAGAAGGGCGGCACCGAGATGCCGGCGAAGCTCAGCAGATTGACGGCGGTGTCGAGCGCCGAGCCCGGCCGGCGCGCGGCGAGCGCGCCGAGCGGCAAGGCGAGCGCGAGCGACAGCACGAAGCTCACCCCCATCAGCAGGGCGGTGTTGGCGAGCCGCGGCAGCAGCGCCGCGATCGCCGTCGTCGCATAGAGCCGCGAATAGCCGAAATTGCCGGCGAGCGCCGCCTCGGCCCAGGCGAGGTAGCGCTTCAGCAGCGGCTGGTCGAGGCCGTAGAGCGCCTTGAGCCGCGCCACGTCGGCCGCGGTCAGATGCGGATCGGCGGCGAGCATGAGGTTGAGCGGGTCGCCCGGCATCAGCCCGATGAGGCCGTAGATCACGAAGGACATGACCACGAGCACCGCCAGCACCTGGACGAGGCGACTGAGGAGGAACCGGGTCATCGGGGGAAGGAAGCGCGGGAGGGGTGCGCGCGATCAATTCCCTCTCCGCCCGCTTGCGGGGGGAGAGGGTGGGGCCCATCGCGCAGCCATGGGAAGGCGAGATGGGCGTCGAAGCCTCCGATGGCCTTTCGGCGGCGCCGCACCTTACCCTCCCCGTGGCCGTACGGGCCACGGGTCCCCGCCCTCTCCCCGCTGCGCGCGGAGAGGGCCACCACAGCGCGTCTTCGTCGCAGCAAGTTCATAAGCTACGATCCCGGGGCGCGACCGACGACGCGCCAATCCTCGATCCAGAGGGTCGTCGGATACTGATGGCCGGTCGGCACCACGCCCTCGAGCCATTTCGGCAGCACATAGGCCTCGGCGCGGAAGTACAGCGGCAGCTCCGGCAGCTCTTCGGCATAGAGCGCCTCGAGCCGGTGCCAGAGCCGGGCGCGTCGGTCGCGGTCGAGCTCGATTTCGATGGCGTCGATGAGCTGGTCCGCGCGCGGGTCGCGGAGGCCGGGGAAGTTCTCGCCATTGAAGCCGTTGGCGGCGGTCGGAATCTCGTCGGAGCGCAGCATCGAGCGCGGGTCGTTCTCGGGCGCGCTGATCCAGGCGAAGAGCGCCATGGCGAAATGGCGCTTGACCAACGTGTCGCCGAAGAGGACGCGCGGCGGCAGGTTCTTGAGGCGGATTTCGACGCCGACCTGCCGCCATTCGCTTTGCAGCACCTGCTCGATCAGCTCGCGGATGTGGTCGCCGGCGGTGGTGGCGAGCTCGAGCACCAGCTTCTTGCCGGCTGCGTTGCGGCGGATCGCCCCGCCCTCGATGTGCCAGCCCGCCGCCTCGAGCAACGCGCGTGCCTTGGCGGGATCGTAGGGGTAGTGCGGCACGTCGGCGGTATAGACCCAGTCGAGCGGCGAGACGAAGCTGTCCGCCACCGGCTGGCGCCCGGCGAAGAGCTGCTTGCTGATGGCCTCGCGGTCGACGGCGTAGAGCAGCGCCTGGCGCACCCGCTGGTCGGCGAGGATCGGATTGTCGAGGTTGAGGTCGACATGCTCATAGCCGAGGCTCGGCTTGTAGAGCACGGCGAAGCGGTCGCCGTAGCGCCGCTCGAAGGCGAGCGCCTGGTCGAGCGAGAAGCCGAGCTCGCCCGCCACCATGTCGAGCCCGCCGGCCAGCAGATTCGCCTCGAGCGCCGCCGTGTTCTCCACCGTCCAGACGACGATGCGGCGGAAGGCGGGCTTCCGGCCCCACCAGGTCGGATTGCGCTCGAGCACGATGTGCGAGCCGGGCGCGACCTCGGTGATGCGGTAGGGGCCGAAATAGAGGCCGGGATTGGTCGGATCGGTGTCGTAGAGGGTGTGGATGCGGTACTGCGCGGGGTCGGCGGCGGCGGCGCGCTCGAGATGCGCCGGCAGCACCTCGAAGTCGTTGATCGCGGCATAGTCGAAATCGAGCTTGTTCATCACCAGGGTGAAGGTCTTGGCGTCCTTCACCTCGACCGCAATGATGCGGCGATAGAGCTCGGAATTGGCGAGGCCGCTGCGCGGCTCGCGGCCGAGCTCCCAGGAAAAGACCACGTCGTCGGTGGTGACGGGAACGCCGTCGCCCCAGCGCGCCTCCGGCTGCAAGGTGTAGGTGACGCGGATGCCGCGCTTGCCGTCGGGAAGATCGAAGGGCACGGCGCGGCCGTTCTCGATCGTCGGCGGCTCCGTGCACAGCATGCAGACGAGATGCCAGGCCGCGTCATAGGTGGTGATCGGCCGGCGCGTCATGGCGAGGACGTAGCTCTTCGCCTCCATCAGGTCGATGTCGGGATTGAGCGTCGAGGGAAACTGGGTGATGCCGATATCGAGCTCGCCGGCGGGCCGGCCGAGTGCCGACGCGCCCAGCGATGCGGCAAGGAGCGCGCCCGCCAGCGCCGATGTCGCCACTCTCCTCATCGCGCCCAGCATAGCACAGGCTCGACGCGAGGCGGGCGGGACGCCATGCTCGTGGCGGCAGAGAGGGAGGGCCAGATGGCGGCGCTATGCGAAGGCCGGGTCGCGGTGGTGACGGGCGCGGGCCGCGGCATCGGCCGCGAGTACGCGTTGATGCTGGCGGCGCACGGCGCCAAGGTGGTGGTGAACGACCTCGGCGCGGAACGGGACGGCAGCGGCCGCGACGCCTCCCCCGCGGCCACGGTGGCGGCGGCGATCCGCGACGCCGGCGGCGAAGCGGTGGTCAATGGCGACGACGTCTCCGACTGGGCCGGCGCCAAGCGGCTCATCGATCAGGCAGTCGATTGCTTCGGCCGGCTCGATGTGCTGATCAACAATGCCGGCATCCTGCGCGACCGCATGCTGGTCAACATGAGCGAGGCGGAATGGGACGCGGTGATCGCCGTCCATCTCAAAGGCACCTTCGCGCCGGCGCGACACGCCGCCGCCTATTGGCGCGACCTCACCAAGGAGCAAGGCCGCCCCGTCGACGCGCGCATCATCAACACCTCGTCGAGCTCGGGCCTCTTCGGCAATCCCGGCCAGTCCAATTACGGCGCTGCCAAGGCCGGCATCGCCGCCTTCACCATCATCGCCGCGCGCGAGCTCAGGCGCTACGGCGTCACCGTCAACGCCATTATGCCGCACGCCCAGACGCGCATGACCGAGGCGCCGCGCAGCCTGAGCGACGCGCAGCGCGCGGCGCGCGATCCGCGCTGGGTCGCGCCGATCGCGGTCTGGCTCGCAAGCGCGGAGTCGCGCGAAGTGACGGGCCGCGTCTTCGAAGCGGGAGGCGGCCTCCTCGCCGTGCTCGAAGGCTGGCATCGCGGCCCGACGGTGGCGCAGATCGACGATCCCACGCGGCTCGGCCCGATCGTCGGCGACCTCGTCGCCCGCGCGCGTCGCAATGCCGGGATGGATGGGGAGGATGCGGATTAGGGAGATGGGCGTCAGCCGTTGGGTGCTGGCGGATCCCATTGCGAGAACTCGCGGAGTGATCCGCGAAAGCTTGCCATGTCTCCGTCGTTCCACAGCTTCTGAAAGATCCGCGTCAGGCCTTCGTATAGATCGCGTACCGTCGCCGAGCGGGTCGCGCTCGCCCTCGCGCTCTGCTGCTTGGCGATGCGGAAAACGTCCCAGTAGCGGCCGGCGGCACAGGCGGCGCGCATGCGGAGGATGCCTTCCGGCGTCTCGGCCCCGAAGAACCCGACGCCGTGGCTGTCCCAGATCCGGTTGTTGAGCAGGTGCTCGAGAAAGGCGAAATATCCTCGATGCAGCGGCGTCAAGACCGGCATCTCGTTGTCCGCCAGATTGACCGCCTCGGCCCCGGCGGCCGTCAGCATCGTCACCGTACCCTTTGGCGGAGCCAGGACTTGCACCTCGCCGATGTCGAAGATGCACAGCGAGTATCCCGTGTTGACGGTAACGGTCACCAGGATTCCGAAGGCATCGTCCGGCAGCAGCCAGCCGAGCTGCCCGCCCTTTTCGCGAAAGGCCGATTTCGCAAAAGCGATGGAAGTCGCTCGCGAGGTCGAGAATGGCACGAATTTGGTGGTGCTGTGTTCCGAGGTGAAATCGGGAGTCTCGTCGGTGGCATCGGGCTTGGGCTTGAGGACGCCGTTCTTCGCGTCCTTGGCACCGGCGCTCAAGGTTCCGACGCCGCGATAGAGACGCAAGGTGCCGGCGACGTAGTTCCGGGCCACCGCATCCTCGGCGGGCTTGATGGCGAAATCGGTAGGCGCGCCGGCGGGAATGATCGATTTCGCGATATGGACCCAGAGCCGCTTGCCGCCGAAGCGGACGACGAGATAGTCGGCGTTGCCGCCGAGCCTTATATGCTCGGCCCGATACCAGACGGCGCCGATCCGCAGTCGAAGCCCAGGGGCGGGTGCCGGGTGGTGCATGCGGGATGTCTCTTCAGGCTTGAGACCGCGCGTAAATCAGCCGACCTGGCTGTCTTATGCATCGCTCCAGGCGCGGCACATGAGGACGACCCGGGACCGCCCGAATTTGGCGTCGGTCAGCGAGCCGGAAGTCGAGACATGATCTCCGCCGACCCAAACATGGGACGGCACGTCGCCGTGCTCGACCCTCTGAGCTCACGCCGGCACGATCTCCTGGTCCTTCTTCGGGATGAGATCGTAAGGCAGCGCGAAGCCGGGCAGAGCCTTGAGCCGCCGCGACCAGGCTTCGAGCGCCGGCCAGGCAGCGATCTCGAGGCCGGCTTCGGCCATGAACACCATGCGGCCCCAGCAGCCGATGTCGGCGATGCTGCAGGCTTCGCCCACGATCCATTGGCGGCCTTCGAGCGCGCGGTCGAGGAAGCCGAGCGCGGCCTCGGCCAGCGGCCGGAAATGCGCCATGACCGACGGCTCGACCGCGCGGAACCGGCTGAAGTGCCGCACCCGCGCGACGTTGGTGATGGCGTCCGCCTCCCAGGAGAGCCATTCGCGCGCCTGCCAGCGCTCCTGCTCCGTTTCGGGCTCGAAGCGTCCGGTGACGCGCGCGAGATAGTCGAGGATGACGTTCGACTGGACGAGGGTGAGGCCGCGGTGGCGCAGCGCCGGCACCTGACCGTAGCGGTTGATCGCGAGATAGTCGGGCGAGCGCTGCGCGCCGGTCTTGAGGTTCACCGTGCGGAACGAGAAGGGCAGCCGCGCCAGCGCCAGGAACAGCATCGGCTTGTAGGTCGAGCTCGAGGTGAAGCTGCCGTAAAGGATGAAGCGGTCTTCCATGAGCGGCAGCATAGCATGCCGGTCGATGCCGCCGGTTATAGTGCCGTCAGGCGGAGCTGCTGCGCCAGGCGGGCATGACGGTCTTCACCATTGGCCATTCGACACGCGACATCGAGGCGTTCCTGGCGCTGCTGCGCGGCGCTGGGGTCGATTGCGTCGCCGATGTCCGCCGCTTTCCCGTCTCGCGCCGCCATCCGCAGTTCAACGGCGAGACGCTTGCCGGCGCGCTCGCCGATGCCGGGATCGGCTACCGTCATTTCCCGGCGCTCGGCGGCAGGCGCGGCGCGTCCGCCAGCCCTTCGCCGCACACGCTCTGGCGCGAGCCCGGCTTCCGCAACTATGCCGATTATGCCGAGACCGCCGCCTTCCGCGGCGGTTTCGCCGTGCTGCTGCGGCTCGCGCGGGAGCGCCGGGTGGCGGTGATGTGCGCCGAGGCGGTCTGGTGGCGCTGTCACCGTCGCATCATCGCCGACTACCTCATCGCCGCCGGCAGTGAGGTCGCGCACATCCTCGACGGCCGGATCGAGCCGGCGGCGCTCACTCCGGACGCGACGGTTAGGCCCGACGGCAGCATCCTCTATCGGGCGCCGAGCCTCTTTTGAGCAGCGGGGTCGCGGAAACGGGGGCGGGACCGGCCCAGCCGGCGGTCAGGGGCGCGCGCCGGCGTGGCGGCGGGCGAGCTTCTCGCTTTCGGCGAGGGTGTCGCGCAGCGCCTGGTCGGCCTGGCAGGTCACCTTGACGAAGGCGCGCAGAAAGCTGTCGCTGCGCGGCAGCTGGAACAGCGTCTCTTCCTCGCCATCCTCCGTGGCGCGGCCGGACACCACCACCACCGAGTCGTGCGGCGTCAGGATGACCTCGCTGAGTGCGACGCCGGGGCCGGTGACGTACTCGACGACGCGCTGACGTTGCGCCTCGCCGGGCTCGCGCAGGATCGTCATGCGGTAGGGATGCCGGCTCGCCGCCGCCTCGATCAGCGCGCGGGTGAACGGGCGCAGGAAGGTCTCGTCGAAGCCGAGCAGCGCCGTGGGCTGATCGTTGCTGGCGCCGGAGCGCACCTCGAGGGTTGCCCAGAGCGAGGCGCGGCCGCCGAAATAATCGACCGAGGCGAGATCGAGATTGAGGGAATCGATGGGTTGCGGCGCCGTTACCGAGCGGCTCGACAGGAAGGCGAAGCAGGCCGGCTCGCGCTTCAGCGACAGGGTGGTGTTGACCTCGAGATTGCGGTCCGAAAGTGCGTTTTGAGGATCCATCATCGTCAACCCTGCACTGCTTATTCCTGGCGTCCGCCAAGCTGCAACGCCAGTTTCCACCATCCTGGTTAATGTTTGGATAACACGGGATCGGCCAGCTTGCACGGTTTTTGCTGAAATTTTTCGCGAATTCGACACGAATGTAATAATCGCAGAAGTTTCACTGATCGCCTAAAATGGACGTAAAAAGAAGGCAAAAATTGTTGAGAAATCGCAACCCGATTTTAAGATTCGCGCGTCAGGATCGACTTGACGGCTGGACGAGGGCCGGCAGCATGGGTTCCTTGGTCGAGACCATCAGCGCCGCGCTGGCGGCGGTAGGACCGGCGACCGAGGCTCGCTTGCGCGAGCTCCTGGCCGAGTTCGACGAGCTCAATCTCGGCGACGAGGAGCGGCTCTCGGCGCTGGCGACCACCATCGCCGCCGCCGCTGCGACCCATCACCGCCGTCACGCCCCGGTCTATCTCGAGGCGGTCAAGAGCTGGGCGCTTGAGATCGCCGGCGCGCTCGAGCCGGCGCCGCCGCGTCTCGCCGGCGTCCCGGTCGGCGGGCCGGTCGAGGAGGGGGCGGAACTGCTGATCGCCGGCCTCGACCAGTTGATCGACGCCATGACCCAGACCGAGGTGGGGGTGCAGGATCGGCTCGTCACCGAGCTCGCCGTCGTCGCGCGGCTGCTCGGCCAGTACGACGCCAACGCCATCCACATGACGCTGATGACCGTGGGCAGCTCGCTCGCCGATCCCTTGTACCGGCCGGGCGAGCTCGTCCAGGTGCCGCTGCGCGAAACCACGCAGCCGCTGAGCCGCGACGCGCGCCTCGAGGGGCTGGTGCCGCGCGGCGTCGCCTGAGGCACCCGCCTCCCACGGAGCGGCAGGGCCGGCGGCGACGCCGGCCTTTCTTTTTTCGCCAGTGCGCGCGATTGACAGCGCCGCCTACCGCCGCTTCACTGCCGCCAAATCGCAAGCAGGGAGGGACCGTGACTGCGCGCCGCAAGACCTATGACGAGCTGCGCAGCGCGCGCTGGTATGGCGCCAGCGACATGCGCTCCTTCGGCCATCGCTCGCGCACCAAGCAGATGGGTCTTTCCGCCGAGGATTACGCCGGCAAGCCGGTGATCGCCATCCTCAACACCTGGAGCGACATCAATCCCTGCCATCAGCATTTCCGCGAGCGCGCCCAGGCGGTGAAGCGCGGCGTGCTGCAGGCGGGCGGCTTCCCGCTGGAGATGCCGGCGATGGCGCTGGGCGAGGTCTTCATGAAGCCCTCGACCATGATGTACCGCAACCTGCCGGCGATGGAGGCGGAGGAGCTGCTGCGCGCCAACCCGATCGACGGAGTGGTGCTGATGGGCGGCTGCGACAAGACGGTGCCGGCGCTGGTGATGGGCGCGCTCAGCATGAACCTGCCGGCGATCTTCGTCCCGGCCGGGCCGATGCTGATCGGCCGCTGGCAGGGCAAGCAGCTCGGCTCCGGCAGCGATGTCTGGAAATACTGGGCGGAGCTGCGCGCCGGCAACATCGACGAGCATGACTGGCAGGGGATCGAGGACGGCATCGCCCGTTCCGCCGGCACCTGCATGACCATGGGCACCGCATCGACCATGGCGGCGGTGACCGAGGCGATGGGGTTGAGCCTGCCCGGCGCCTCTTCGATCCCCGCGGTCGATTCGGCGCATGAGCGCATGGCGGCGGCGAGCGGAAGGCGCATCGTCGAGCTGGTGTGGCAGGATGTGAAGCCGCGCAACCTGCTGACGCCGGCCGCGATCGACAACGGCATCACCACCCTGATGGCGATCGGCGGCTCGACCAACGCGGTCATCCACATCGTCGCCATGGCCGGCCGCGCCGGCATCAAGCTGCCGCTCGAGCATTTCGACGCGATCTCGCGCCGGACGCCGTTCCTCGCCAACATCCGGCCGTCGGGCAAGTATCTGATGGAGGATTTCTCGTACGCCGGCGGCCTGCCGGCGCTGCTGCGTCAGCTCGGCTCGCTGCTCGAGCTCAGCGCGGCGACGGTGAGCGGCAAGAGCCTGGGCGAGAACATCGCCCGCGCCGAGATCTACAACGACGACGTCATCCGCACGCCCAACCGCGCGCTCCAGCCGGAAGGCGGGCTTGCCGTGCTCAAGGGCAACCTCGCGCCCAACGGCGCGGTGATCAAGCCGCCGGCGATGGAGCCGCGCCTGTTGCGCCATCGCGGCTCGGCGGTGGTGTTCAGCGACTACAACGACCTCAACCGGCGCATCGACGATCCCGCGCTCGAGGTCACGGCGGACTCGGTGCTGGTGCTGCAGAATGCCGGTCCGCACGGCGCGCCCGGCATGCCGGAATGGGGCCAGCTGCCGATCCCGAAGAAGCTGCTGGCGCAAGGCGTGCGCGACATGGTGCGCATCTCCGACGCGCGCATGAGCGGCACCAGCTACGGCGCCTGCGTGCTGCATGTCTCGCCGGAATCCTATATCGGCGGCCCACTGGCGCTGGTGAAGAGCGGCGACGTGATCGAGCTCGACGTGCCGGGACGGAAGCTCGACGTCGCGCTGAGCGCCGAGGAGCTCGCCCGAAGGCGCGCCCAATGGACGCCGCCGCCGCGGCGCTTCCAGCGCAGCTATGGCGCGCTCTTCGACGAACACGTCGGGCAGGCCGAGACCGGCTGCGATTTCGATTTCCTCGCCGGCGCCGCCGCCGTCCCCGAACCGGAGATCCATTGATGCAAGCCGAGATGCCGCCCAACCGCTTCAAGCGCGCGCTGGCCGCCGGCAAGCCGCAGATCGGCTTGTGGATGAGCCTCGCCAGCCCGACCGCCACCGAAGTGGCGGCGAGCGCCGGCTTCGATTGGCTGCTCATCGACATGGAGCACGCGCCCAACGAGCTGCCGGATGTCGCCCATCATCTGCGCGCCGCCGAAGGCGGCACCGCCGAGTCGGTGGTGCGCGTCCCCTGGAACGACCCGGTGATGGTGAAGCGCCTGCTCGACATCGGCGCGCGCAGCCTGCTCTTCCCCTTCGTGCAGTCGGCCGAGGAGGCGCGGCGCGCGGTGGCGGCGACGCGCTATCCGCCCAACGGCATCCGCGGCTTCGCCGGCACGACGCGCGCCAACCGCTACGGCCGCGTCGCCGATTACGCCAGGCGCGCGTCCGAGGAGATCTGCGTGCTGGTGCAATGCGAGACGCGCAAGGCGGTGGCCGACATCCCGGCGATCGCCGCCATCGATGGCATCGACGGCATCTTCATCGGCCCGGCCGACCTCGCCGCCGACATGGGGCATCTCGCCGACACCCAGCACCCCGAGGTGCAGGCGGCGATCCTCGCCGCCGGTAAGACCATCGCCGCCGCCGGCAAGGCGCCGGGCTTCCTCAGCGTGCGCGAGGACGAGACGCGCCGCGTGCTGGGCGGCGGCTTCCTCTTCGTCGCCGTCAGTACCGAC
>JASHTP010000361.1 GCA_030040495.1 Alphaproteobacteria bacterium | reverse complement strand
CCGTCGATCTCGACAAGCTCGTCGATTACGGCCTCGGCCTGCAGCAGGTGCTGCAGGCGCTCAACAACAGCAACATCAACGTCGGCGGCCAGACGGTCAATTTCGGGCCGCAGGCGGCGATCGTCCGCGGCGTCGGCCTGATCCACTCGATGGACGACATCCGCAACACCATGCTGGCCGCGAACAACGGCTCGCCGGTGCTGATCAAGGACGTCGCGACCGTCACCGTCGGCCACGAGCCGCGCCTCGGCATCGCCGGGCAGGACAACGACGACGACATCGTCCAGGGCATCGTGCTGATGCGCCGCGGCGCCGAGAGCCTGCCGACCCTCCGCGGCGTCGAGGCCGAGGTCGACAAGATCAACCGCTCGGACATCTTGCCGCCCGGCGTCCATATCGAGAAGATCTACGACCGCACCGCGCTGATCGGCGTCACCACGCGCACCGTGCTGCACAACATGCTCCTGGGCGTCGTGCTCATCTTCCTGGTGCAGTGGGCGTTCCTCGGCAATCTCCGCAGCGCCATCATCGTCGCCGCGACCATCCCCTTCGCGCTGTTCTTCGCCATCACCATCCTGGTGCTGCGCGGCGAATCCGCGAACCTGCTGTCGGTGGGCGCCATCGATTTCGGCCTCATCGTCGACGCCACCGTGATCATGGTCGAGAACGTCTTCCGCCATCTCTCGGGCCGGGTCGCGGCGCGCCCCGAGCGCAGCCGCCGCCTCTCCGCGGCAAGGTCCGCCGGGCTCTCGGGCAAGCTCGGCGCCATCCTGGTCGCGGCGCAGGAGGTGAACCGCGCCATCTTCTTCTCCGCCGCCATCATCATCGCCGGCTTCGTGCCGCTGTTCACGCTCTCCGGCGTCGAAGGCCACATCTTCGGCCCGATGGCGCGCACCTATGCCTACGCCATCGCCGGCGGGCTCATCGCCACCTTCACCGTGACGCCGGCGCTGAGCGCGCTGCTGCTGGAGGACAAGGCGCGCGAGACCGAGACGCTCGTCGTGCGCCTCCTGCGCCGCCTCTATCGGCCGCTCGTCGACTTCGCGCTGGCGAACCGCATCCTGACGCTGGGCGGCGCGGCGATGCTGCTGGCGATTGCGCTGCTCGGCGTCCGCTCGCTCGGGCTCGAATTCCTGCCCAAGCTCGAGGAGGGCAATTTCTGGATCCGCGCCACCATGCCGCCGTCGATCTCGCTCGAGGAAGGCAATTCCTACGTCAACCGCATGCGGCACATCATCAAGAGCTTCCCCGAGGTGGTCACCGTCGTGTCGCAGCACGGCCGGCCCGACGACGGCACCGACGCCACCGGCTTCTTCAATGCCGAGTTCTACGTGCCGCTGAAGCCCTTCGACGCCTGGCCCGCCGGCGTCGACAAGGATGAGCTAACCCAGCAGGTCAACGCCGCGCTTACCGCCGAATTTCCCGGCGTCGACTTCAACTTCTCGCAGAACATCGAGGACAACGTCGAGGAAGCCGCCTCGGGCGTAAAGGGCGAGAACTCGGTGAAGCTCTTCGGCAACGATCTCGCGACGCTGGAGAAGACGGCCGACGAGATCAAGGACGTCATGGCCACGGTGCCGGGCATCACCGACCTCGCCGTCTTCAACTCGCTGGGGCAGCCGACGGTCAAGATCGACATCGACCGCGCCCGCGCCGCGCGCTACGGCCTCGCGCCCGGCGACGTCAACGCCACCATCCAGGCGGCGATCGGCGGCCAGGCGGCGGGAAACCTCTATGAGGACGGCAGCGACCGCAACTTCCCGATCATCGTCCGCCTGGCGCCGCAATACCGCCAGAGCCTCGACGCCATCCGCCGCATCACCATCGGCGCGCAGAACCCGAGCGGCAGCGGCATCGTCCAGATCCCGCTGAGCGAGGTGGCGAAGGTCAGCCTGGTATCGGGCGCCTCCTTCATCTACCGCGAGAATCAGGAGCGCTATATTCCGATCAAGTTCAGCGTGCGCGGGCGCGATCTCGGCGGCGCCGTGCTCGAAGCGCAGCAGAAGCTGGCGCGCGAGCTGCACCTGCCGGGCGGATACCGCCTCGAATGGGTGGGCGAGTTCGGCGAGCTGGAGGAGGCGATCGAGCGGCTCGCTTTCGTCGTGCCGCTGAGCCTCTTCCTCATCTGCGTGCTGCTCTATTTCAACTTCTCCTCGCTCACCGACACGCTGCTCGCGGCGAGCGTCATGCCGATGGCGCTGATCGGCGGCGTCTTCGCGCTCTACCTCACCGGCACGCCCTTCAGCGTCTCCGCCGCCATCGGCTTCGTCGCGCTCTTCGGCATCGCCGCCATGGACGGCATCATCGTCATCTCCTACTTCAACGCCCTGCTGGCGCAAGGCGTGGAGCGCACCCAGGCGGTGCTGCGCACCTGCGAGGTGCAGATGCGGCCGGTGGTGATGACCTGCGTCGCCGCCTGCGTCGGCCTGTTGCCGGCCGCGCTTTCCACCGGCATCGGCTCGCAGGTGCAGAAGCCGCTGGCGCTGGTGGTGGTCGGCGGCATCCTGCTCGCGCCGCTGCTGATCCTCGTCGTGTTGCCGGTGCTCATCGACTTGTTCTCGCGCCGCGCAAGCCCGGCGCCGTCCCCCGCGCTGCAGCCCAAGCCGGCGGAGTAGGCGATGGCTGCCCGCGGCGCGCATCGCCTCATCGCTCTGGCGCTCACCCTGCTTCTCGCCGGCTGCGCCGTGGGTCCGGACTTCGAGAAGCCCGCCGCGCCTCAAGCGGAGTATTCGCGCGGGCCGCTGCCGGCCGAGACGGCGTCGGCCGACGTCGCCGGCGGCGCGGCGCAGCGCTTCGTCCGCGGCCTCGACATTCCGGGGCAGTGGTGGGCGCTCTTCCACTCCGAGGCGCTCAGCGCGCTCGTCGCCGAGGCGCTCAAGGCCAATCCCGACCTCGCGGCGGCGCAGGCGGCGTTGCGCGTGGCGCGAGAGAACGTGCTGGCGCAGCAGGGCTTCTTCTATCCCACCGTCTCCGGCAGCGTGACGCCGATGCGGCAGAAGACCGCGACCGGCAGCGTCTCGCCCACCGCGGCGACCGGCGAAGCCTATCTCACCCTCTTCACCGGCCAGCTCAGCATCTCCTACGCGCCGGACGTGTTCGGCCTCAACCGGCGCACCGTCGAGGGGCTCGAGGCGCAGGCGGAGCTGCAGCGCTACGAGCTCGAAGCGACCTACCTGACGCTCACCTCCAACATCGTGGCCGCGGCGGTTCAGGAGGCGTCGCTGCGCGCGCAGATCGCGGCGACGCAGGAGATCATCGATCTCGAGACGCAGCTTCTGGCCCTGCTGCAGCGACAGAACGCGCTCGGCCAGATCGCCGAGGCGGACGTGGTGGCGCAGCGCGCCGCGCTGGCCCAGGCCCAGGCGGCCCTGCCGCCGCTGCAGAAGCAGCTGGCGATCGAGCGCGATCTGCTGACGGCGCTGGCCGGACGCTTCCCCAGCGAGGAGATCGACCAGCGCTTCGATCTCGCGGGCCTGACGCTGCCGCAGCAGCTGCCGGTGAGCCTGCCGGCGAAGCTGGTCGAGCAGCGGCCGGACTTGCGCGCCGCCGAGGCCAATCTGCACGTGGCGAGCGCCGCCATCGGCGTCGCCATCGCCAACCGGCTGCCCAACGTCACGCTGACCGCCGATGTCGGCACGAGCGCCACCACCCTCAGCCGCCTCTTGACGCCGGGCACCGGCTTCTGGGATCTGGCCTCGAGCGTGACGCAGCCGATCTTCGCCGGCGGCACGCTGCTGCATCGCGAGCGCGCCGCGCGCGCCGCCTTCGACGAGGCCGCGGCGCAGTACCGCAGCACCGCGATCGCCGCCTTCCAGAACGTGGCGGACAGCCTGCATGCGCTCGCCCTTGACGCCGACGCGCTCAAGGCGGCCGACGCCGCCGAGCGGGCCGCTGCCGAGAGCCTCGAGATCGCGCGCCGCCAGCTCCAGCTCGGCGCCGTCAGCTATCTCTCGCTGCTCAATGCCGAGCAGGCCTATCAGCAGGCGCGGATCAACCTGGTGCAGGCGCAGGCCGGCCGCTTCGCCGATACCGCCGGCCTGTTCCAGGCGCTGGGCGGCGGCTGGTGGCACCGTACGGACGTCGCCGCCGGCGCGGGCGATCCACCCTAGGAGCCGATCCCGATTGGATGGCTTCACTTTTTTCCGTCGCCCCCGCGAAAGCGGGGACAACCCGTTCGGTCGCTTTGCGACCGAACCCGAGCGGGGCCGACCGCAAGGCCGTCGGCCGGGTTGTCGGGCAACCGCACGTCGCTTGCACTAGGCTCCCGCTTTCGCGGGATCGACGATAAGAGTTGCAGGTGATTCCATTCGATCGGATACCGCCCTAGCCGCGCGGCGGCCTCTCCTCCCGGCCGATCCGATCCCCGTCGCCGCCCCGGCCTACAACCGGGATCGCGACCGGGCTAACGTCTTTTCCGTGCGCGCCCGTCTGCAATTCTGACGAGAGGATGGAAAGAGCCCATGTTCAGCGAGATCCTCTACGCCGTCGAGGACGGCATCGCCACCGTCACCTTGAACCGGCCGGAGAAGCTCAACGCCTTCACCAACACCATGCGCCAGGAGCTCATCGCCGCCTTCGACCGGATCGATGCCGACGACGAGGTGCGCGCCGTCATCGTCACCGGCGCCGGCCGCGCCTTCTGCGCCGGCGCCGACCTCTCCCTCGGCGGCAGGACCTTCGACTACGCCGCGCGCGGCGCGATTGCCGCCGACGAGCAGCGGCGCGACGGCGGCGGCACGGTGAGCCTGCGCATCTTCGAGTGCCGGAAGCCGGTGATCGCCGCCGTCAACGGCCCCGCGGTCGGCGTCGGCGCCACCATGCAGCTGCCGATGGACATCCGCCTGGCGTCCGAGGGGGCGCGCTTCGGCTTCGTCTTCACCCGCCGCGGGGTGGTGCCGGAGGCGTGCAGCAGCTGGTTCCTGCCGCGCCTCGTCGGCATCCAGCAGGCGCTCGACTGGGTGCTGAGCGGCCGCGTCTTCGACGCGCGCGAGGCGCTGGCGGGCGGGCTGGTGAAGGCGGTGCTGCCGCCGGCGGAGCTGCTGCCGGCGGCGCGGGCGCTGGCGCGCGAGATCGCCGACAACACCTCGGCGGTGTCGGTGGCGCTGGCGCGTCAGATGCTGTGGCGGATGCTCGGCGCCGACCATCCGATGGAGGCGCACAAGATCGATTCCCGCGGCATCCAGGCGATGGGGCGCTCGCCCGACGCCTATGAGGGTGTCGCCTCTTTCCTGGAGAAGCGCAAGCCGCGCTTTTCGCTCAGGCCGAGCCAGGACATGCCGGCCTTCTTCCCGTGGTGGAGCGAGCGGCCCTTCGGCTGAGCCGCGCTCCGCTCAGCTCCGCCCGCCGGGCGCGCTTCGCGCCATCATCTCCCTGAGCCGCTTCACCGCGACGGCGAGCTGATAGTCCTTCGCCGTGCCGATGAGGTCGGGATTGATGGCGTCGTCCTCGCTCGCCGCCGCTTTCGGCGTTGCGCTCGCCGGAGCGCCGGGCGCGGCGGCGCCGTCCTCGGGGCCGGTGTTCTTGAGCGCGCCGGGCAGGTTGCTTTCATGCACCATGGTGGCGTCGGCGACCAGCTCGCTCTTCGGCGGCAGCACGACCTGGTCGGGAGTGATGCCTTCGCCCTGGATCGAGCGGCCGGACGGCGTGTAGTAGCGCGCCGTCGTCAGCCTGAGCGCGCCGTGGCCGTCGAGCGGGATGATGGTCTGCACCGAGCCCTTGCCGAAGCTGCGCGTGCCCAGGATGGCGGCGCGGTGGCGGTCCTGCAGCGCGCCGGCGACGATCTCGGAGGCCGAGGCGGAGGCGCCGTTGATGAGCACGACCACCGGCACGCCGCGCAGCCGGTCGCCGTCGGGACGCGCGTCGAAGGTTTCGTCCTCGTCGGGCGAGCGGCCGCGGATCGAGACCACCGTGCCGCCGTCGAGGAAGTCGCCGGCGACGTGGACGGAGGTGTCGAGCAGGCCGCCGGGATCGTTGCGGAGATCGAGCACCAGCCCGTCGAGCCTGCCGCCGGCCTCTTGCTTGAGCCGGCCGAGCGCGTCGACGAACTCGCTCTGCGTCTTCTCCATGAAGGTGCTGATCCGGATATAGCCGATGCGTCCGGGCTCGAGGTGGGACTTGACCGAGGCGACGCGGATGACGGCCCGCGTCAGGGTGACGTCGAACGGCTGCCGGCCCGCACGCAGGATGGTCATGGTCACTTTGGTTCCCGCCGCCCCGCGCAGCCGGTCGACGGCGTCCTTGAGCGTCATCGAGTCCGTCGGCACGTCGTCGATGCGCAGGATGACGTCGCCGGGCCTGAGGCCGGCCAGCGCCGCCGGCGTGTCGTCGATCGGCGACAGCACCTTGGGATGGCTGTCGTCGCGGGTCAGCTCGGCGCCGATGCCGGTGAACTCGCCATGGCTGTCCGCCAGCATGTCCTCATACTCGGACTCGTCCATGTAGTCGGAATGGGGATCGAGGCCGTTCAGCATGCCCTTCAGGCTGTTCTTGGTGAGCTGGTCCTCGCTCACCGGCTCGACATAGTCCGCCCGCACCTTGGCCATGACCTGGCGGATGAGGGCGACGTCGGCGTTGTCGGAGCCGCTCGACGGCGCGCCGGCGCAGCCGGCCAGCGACAGCCCAACGGTGGCGGCGAGCGCCGAGGCGGCGAGCCGGCGCAGGGAAAAGACGGTGTTCATGGGCGGCATCACTCGTGATTTCGAACGGCCGGGAGCGCGAGCCTCTGCCCGGGCTGGACCATCAGCATGACGCACCGCGGCGGCGGCGGGCAAGGGCCATCGGGGCGGCGGGCGCGACACTCGTCTAAAGGACAGGGTTAATTCGCCGCGCATTCGATCGCCCCGGTCCGCTCTTGCCGCGATGGCCGAGCGCGCCCGGGGCTGCTAGCATCCTGGCCCGCCGGGGAAAAGGGAGCGCGATGGGCTGGGAAGAGGACATCGAGGAGCTGCGCCGCCGCGAGGCGCTGGCCCGGGAGATGGGCGGCGCCGAGAAGGTCAAGCGGCACCGCGACGGCGGCAAGCTCACGGTGCGCGAGCGCATCGCCCGGCTGCTCGATCCCGGCAGCTTCCACGAGGTCGGCGCCATCGCCGGCAAGGCCAAATACGGCGACAATGGTGCGCTCGAAAGCTTCATGCCGGCGAATTTCGTCGTCGGCCGCGGGCTGATCGACGGGCGCCCGGTGGTGGTGGGCGGCGACGATTTCACCGTCCGGGGCGGCGCCGCCGACGCCGCGATCCGCGGCAAGCAGATCATCGGCGAGCAGATGGCGCTGGAGCTGCGCCTGCCGCTTATCCGCCTGGTCGACGGCACCGGCGGCGGCGGCTCGGTCAAGACGCTGGAGACCGAGGGACGCACTTATGTGCCGGCCAACCCGGCCTGGGACCTGGTGGTGGCCAATCTCGGCACCGTGCCGGTGGTGGCGCTGGGGCTCGGCTCGGTCGCCGGCCTCGGCGCGGCGCGGCTGGTGACGGCGCATTACTCGCTGATGGTCGAGGGCATCTCGCAGATGTTCATCGCCGGGCCGCCGGTGGTGGCGCGCATCGGCCAGACCCTCACCAAGGAGGAGCTCGGCGGCAGCGAGATCCACGCCCGCGCCGGCGCGATCGACGACGTGGTGGCGAGCGAGGAGGAGGCGTTCGAGCGCGCGCGGCGCTTCCTCTCCTATCTGCCTTCCTCTGTCTTCGAGCTGCCGGCGCGCGGCCCCGCCGCCGACGATGCCGGGCGCCGCGACCCGTGGCTGATCGAGGCGGTGCCGCAGGACCGGCGCAAGGTCTACGACATGCGCCGCGTCGCCCGCGCCGTCGTCGACCGCGACAGCTTCTTCGAGATCGGCCGCAAGTTCGGCGGCTCGGCGATCACCGGCCTGGCGCGGCTCGATGGCTGGCCGGTGGCGGTGCTGGCGAGCGACCCCTATGTCTATGGCGGCGGCTGGACGGCGGCCGCCTCGCAGAAGGTCGCGCGCTTCGTCGATCTCGCCAACACCTTCCATCTGCCGGTGGTGCATCTCGTCGACATTCCCGGCTTCGTCATCGGCCTCGAGGCGGAGAAGGCGGGCACCATCCGCCACGGCGCCCGCGCGCTCGCCGCCATCTACCAGGCCAAGGTGCCCTGGTGCTCGATCCTGGTGCGCAAGGCCTTCGGCGTTGCCGGCGCCGCGCACATGAACCATGCGCGGCTGCATTACCGCTATGCCTGGCCATCGGGCGATTGGGGCTCGCTGCCGGTCGAAGGCGGCATCGAAGCGGCTTATCGGGCCGAGCTCGAAGCCTCGGCCGACCCGGAGGCTCTCCGGCGCGAGATCGAGGAGCGGCTGAACCGCGTCCGCTCGCCCTTCCGCGTCGCCGAGGCGTTCGGCGTCGAGGAGATCATCGATCCCCGCGACACGCGGCCGCTGCTCTGCGAATTCGCCAATCTCGCCGCCAAGCTGCGCGAGCCGGGACCGGTCGCTACCGCGATGCGGCCGTGACATGAACGGCGATGCCGCCCGCTCCGGGCGGCAAACGCCGAAACGAGGGAGGGAAGGTCAGATGCGTCATCCACTGACGAAGCTGGGGGCGCCGCTCGCGGCGCTTTTCTTGCTGGCGGCGGCCGGCACGCCGCCGGCACGCGCCGCCGAGCCGATCAAGATCGGCTTTTCCGCCGAGCTCACCGGCACGCTTGCCGGCTATGGCAAGCAGATGCTGCTGACCCAGCAGATCTGGGCCGAGGACGTCAACGCCCAAGGCGGGCTGCTGGGGCGCAAGGTCGAGCTCGTCTATTACGACGACCAGAGCAATCCGGCGCTGGTCCCGGGCATCTACAGCAAATTGCTCGACGTCGATCACGTCGACCTGCTCTTCGCGCAGGGCACCAATATCACCACGCCCGCCCTGCCGACGATCATCGAGCACGGGAAGCTCGTCATGGTGACGCTGGCGCTCGCCGTCAACGAGCACTTCCACTACAGCCGCTATTTCCAGACGATGCCGTACGGGCCCGACGGCAAGGATTCGCTGACGCGCGGCTTCTTCGAGGCGGCGATGTCGATGAACCCCAAGCCCAAGACGGTGGCGATCGTCGGCGCCGACGCGGAATTCTCCAAAGGTGCGCTCGAGGGCGCGCGCGAGCAGATCAAGCGGCTCGGCCTCAAGACCGTCTATGACCGGACGTATCCGCCCAACACCATTGACTACACGCCGATCGTCGAGGCGATCAACGCCACCAACCCGGACATCATCATGGTGGCGTCTTATCCCGCCGACACCTCCGGCTTCCTGCGCGCGGCCCACGAGGTCGGGCTCAAGGCCAAGGTGTTCGGCGGCCCGATGGTCGGGCTGCAGTCCGGCGCCATCAAGATGCAGCTCGGGCCCGAGCTCAACGGCATCGTCTGCTACGAGCTCTTCGTGCACGAGCCCACGCTGCACTTCCCCGGCACCGACGAGTTCATCAAGAAGTACCAGGCCAAGGCCGGCGCCGCCGGCGTCGATCCCTTGGGCTACTACGTGCCGCCCTTCGGCTACGCGACCATGCAGGTGCTGCAGCAGGCGGTCGCCGCGGTCGGCAGCCTCGACCAGGACAAGCTCGCCGCCTACATCCATCAGGCAACCTTCAAGACCGTCGTCGGCGACATCAAGTTCGGTCCCGGCGGCGAGTGGGCGAAGCCGCGCATCCTCACCATCCAGTACCAGAACATCAGCGGCCACGGCATGGCGCAGTTCACCGAGCCCGGCCACCAGGTGATCCTCTATCCGCCGGAGCTGAAGTCGGGGAAGCTCGAGTACCCCTATTCCAGCATCGAGCGCTAGGCGGCGGGAGAGCGGCGTGAGCGGACATGTGGCGATCGTCACCGGCGGGCTCAGCGGCCTCGGCCGGGCCATGGCGCTGGGTCTGGCGCGGAGCGGAGAGCGCGTGCTGGCGGTCGGCCACATCGAGGCGGACGCCGAGCGGCTGCGCCGCGAGACCGCCGGCACGCCGCTCGCCGACGCGCTGCTGCCGCTGGTGGCGGATCTGCGCCGGCCGGCCGAGTGCGACCGCGTCGTGGCGGCGGCGCTCGAGCGGTTCGGCCGGCTCAACATCCTCCTCAACAATGCCGGCCTCACCTTCACCTATATCTGGCCCGATCTCTACCGCCGCGCCGAGAAGCCGAAATTCTGGGAGCTCGAGGACGAGATCGTGCAGACCGTCATGGACACCAACTACGTCGCCGCCGACCAGATGGCGCGCCGCGCCGCGCCGCTGCTGGTGAAGGAGGGCTGGGGGCGCATCCTCAACGTCACCACCAAGCTCGACACCATGAACCGACCGACCTCGGGCCCTTACGGCGCCTCCAAGGCGGCGCTCGAGATCGCCACCGAGATCTGGGCGCAGGAGCTCGCCGGCACCGGCGTCACCGTCAACATCCTCAATCCCGGCGCCGGCGCGCACACGCCCGGCATGGCGGCGGAGGCGAGTGCCGCGAGCCGCGCCGGAAGGCTGCCGCGCTTCGTCGAGCCGGAGGAGATGGTGCCGCCGCTGCTTTGGCTGGTCTCGCCCGAAGCCGATCGCGTCAACGGCTACCGCTTCGACGCGCTCAGCTGGGACGCGGGCCTGCCGCCGGCGCAAGCGGCGCGCAAGATCGCGCGCAAGGCCGGCTTCGAGCTGCACCCGCCCGATCCCGGCGGGTTCTAGGTCATCGAGCATGAAGCTCGTCTTCCTGCATGGTGCACCCGCAACCGGCAAGTTGACGGTCGCCAAGGCGCTGCTCCGTTCCGTGCCGGGCAGGCTGTTCGACAACCACGCCGCACTTGACGTTGCCCGGACCGTGTTCGATTTCGGCGCTCCCGGATTTTGGCGGCTCGTGCACGCCGTGCGTTCGTCGGTCCTGGACGCGGCCGCGGAACACGGCGTCGCTCTGGTGGTCGCTACCTACTGCTATGCCGAGCCGGAGGATCGCCCCGCATTCGAGCACTTCGAGGCGATCGTGCAGCGACATGGAGGCGAAGTGCTTCCGGTGTTCCTGCACTGCTCCAAGGAGGAGGTCATCCGGCGCTTGGGCAATGCCGACCGGGCGGAACGTCGGAAGATCACCTCGGAGAAGGGCCTCAGCGAATTCCTTGCCCAATACAACATCTCGCCGGTCCCGCGGACCGACTGCCTCGTGCTGGATAGCGGGACGAGGTCGGCAGACGCGACCGCACGGCAAATCATCCGCCACTTCGATCTCATTCCCGTGCAAAAATCCTGAAGTGTCGCGCTGTCCTGTCGGTCCGCCGGCTCCCGTGTCGTCCCGCGGCGCTCCGTGCTAGGCTAAGCACCGGCAAGCGGCCGAAGCGCCGGCGATTTCCGCAGGGGAGACCTGTCCAATGTCGAGCAGCGACCTTCCGACTCCGACGCATGCGCGCAACATGCGCCTCATCGCGCACAGCGACCAGGGCGGCAGGCCCGACGGCGTGCAGCTGATGGTCCATCGCGGCTACGGCTATGTCGGGCACATGTTCTCGAAGGGCTTCAGCGTCCTCGACCTGCGCGATCCCCGCAATCCCGCGCCGGCCGCCTATGTCGCCGCCCCGCCGAACACCTGGAACATCCATCTCCAGGCCTATGAAGACCTGCTGCTGGTGATCCATGCCAAGGACATGTTCGCGCAGGCCGACTTCGCCGACGAGCGCAACTATTACAAGGGCAAATCGACGCTCCACGCCCATGCGGGCGCGCCGCAGGAGCGGAACTGGTCGGCCGGCCTCGCCGTCTACGACATCTCCAAGCCCGCGGCGCCGCGCCAGATCGGCTTCATGCCGGTGGCGGGCGGCGGCCTCCACCGCGCCTGGTATGTCGGCGGGCGCTGGGCCTACGCCTCGGCGCTGCTCGACGGCTTCAGCGACTACATCCTCGTCACCATCGACATGGCGGACCCGTCGAAGCCGCGCGAGGCCGGGCGCTTCTGGCTCCCCGGCATGAACCTCGCCGCCGGCGAGACGCCGAACTGGCCGTCGCCGTTCGGGCGCTACGGGCTCCACCACCCGATCGTCCATGGCGACATCGCCTATTGCAGCTGGCGCGACGCCTGCCTCGCCGTCGTCGACGTCGCCGACCGCAGCGCGCCGAAGCTGATCACGCGCAAGGTGTGGTGCCCGCCCTATGGCGGCGGCACGCACAACGCGCTGCCGCTGCCCGACCGCGACCTGCTCGTCGTCGTCGACGAGGCCGTCCTCGACAATCAGGAGGACGGGCTGAAGCTGATCTGGCTCTTCGACAATCGCGAGAAGGGCAACCCGATCAGCATCTCGACCATGCCGACCCCGACGGAGACCGACTACGTCAAGGTCGGCGGCCATTTCGGCCCGCACAACGTGCATGAGAACCGTCCCGGCAGCTTCGTCAGCTCCGAGC
>JASHTP010000360.1 GCA_030040495.1 Alphaproteobacteria bacterium | reverse complement strand
TCGCTCGTGACCCGCGACGCGCTGCACGTCCACCCTGCGTCCTTCGACAGGCTCAGGATGAGGGGAAGTCTTTATGGCATAAAGAAAATTCGCCTCATCCTGAGCGCGAGCGGAGCGAGCTGTCGAAGGACGCACAAGCGCTCGTCCCATCATTTTCTTCACAAGCTCGAAAGCGGGAACCCGGAGCCGGCGCCTCGGCTGACGGAACTTCCGACTTCTCGGACGCCCCGCCCGCTCACTCCGCGAGCGCCGTCACGCGGTCCAGGTCGAGCTTGCCGGCGGCGCCCCAGCCGCGGACGCCGGCGGGCACGGCGGGGCGGAACTCCTCATAGAGGCCGTAGGCGCGCTCGGCGAGATCGCGCGGCGCCATCGACCGGGCCAATCGCGTCATGGCGGCGCGGGCGTCGGCGAGACGGTCGCCGAACTTGCCGGCGAGATAGCGCTCGACGCTGTCGGGCGAGATCGGCCGGTCCTTGCTGAGCGCCCTGAGACCCTCGGGCGTCTGCACGGCGGGAACCGCCCGATGGAGCAGAGCGACCTGCACCGTCGCGCCATGGCGGGCCTCGCGCCGCCGCTCCCGCTCGGTCGCGGGGGTGGGCTCATAGAGGCCGAGCGAGACGCCCTTGCTGTAGGCGTTGAGGCCGGCGACGGCGCGCCCGAGCGTCAGCGCCTCGTCCCGGGCGAAGCCGAGACGCTCGGCGACGATGGCGGCCCACAAGGTCAGCACCGGCGCGCGGTTGATCCGGATCGCGTCGGTCACGGCGGCGACGGCCGTCCGGCGCGCTCGGCGCGGCGCTCGCCGATCCGCTCGCGGTCGCGAGCGGCAAAGACCTTCCGGCCGACGGCGACGCGAGCCTTGCTGTCCGCGGATGTCATGGAGCGCCCGCGCCTCACCGCGCCAAGGTGAACGTCACCACGCCGCTGTCGTCGTCGACGGTGAACTTCACCGGCACCTGCTGCGGCTCGCTCAGCCAGACCTGGTAGCGGGTGCGGCCGCTGATCTCGTATTCCCGCGCCGGCAGCTTGGCGCCGCCGACCGCGACCAGGGTCTCGCCGCCGCCGCTGACCTGCACCGGCTCGACCGCGCCGGTGTCGACCCGCATCATCGTGTCGGAGCCGAGGAAGTTCGCCGACCAGGGATTGGCCGGGCGGATGTCGGCCGGCGCGGCGACGGTGCCGCGCGGCGAGGCGATGACGAAGCGGTCGCCTTCGGCCTCGCCCGTCACCTCCAGTTTCCGGCCGTTCTTGACGGTGACGCCGTGGAAGAAGATCAGGCGCCCGTCGCGCCAGCGCTCCTGGCGCTCGGCATCCTCGCGATGGAGGACGATGCCGAGCATGCTCACCTTGAAATGCGCCTCGGTCTGCACCGTGGTGGTGTCGCCGCTGCGCTCGACGGTGTTGCTGTAGGTGCCGATGTCGCCGTAGATCGCGTGCTTGACGGTATAGCGCAGCACTTCCGCGGTCGGCACCGCGGCGCCGCGATCGGCCGGCAGCGCGCAGAGCAGGCCGGCGAGGAGGAGCAGGGAGCGAGCGCGCGCGCATCGGGCTAGCTCCGCAACAGCAGGCGCGAGGCCGAGGCCACCGCCGGCACCATCAGGCGCCCCACCGGCGCGCTGAGGTCGAGCGGCTTCAGCAGCATCTTGCTCGCCATGCGGTGCGGGAAGTGGCGCGCCGCGAGCGGCTTGAGCTGCGCGCGGAACGCCAGGTAGTCGTCGGCGCGGAACTCGGCATCGGGGTGGCGCGCGAGATAGACATGCTTGAAGGCGTAGAAGGCGTCCTCGGCGTCGACCTCGCCGATCCGCGCCCAGAGGGTGCGCGCCACCGCCACCCGGCTCGGCCGCTCATGCTCGCGATAATGCAGGAAAAAGCGGTAGAAATGCTTGTAGTGGCGCACCTCGTCGGCGCCGATCGCGGCGGCGATCCGGCCCAGCACCGGCTCCGGGCTCATCTCCGCCAGCGCGCGGTAGAAGGCCGCCGTGCCGGTCTCGACGACGCAGCGCGCCGCCATCTCCAGCGCCCGCGTCGGCGCGAGCTGGTCGACCGAGCAGAAGCGCAGGAACTCGGCGAGGAAGCGGCGGTAGGCGCCGTCCCAGTCGAAATCCGGCCAGGCGATCTCGACATAGCGCCTCAGCGCCCGGCCATGCTGCAGCTCCTCGCTTTCCCAGGAGCGTTCCAGCCAGTCGACGACCTCGGCGTCGCCGCGGAAGAAATCGGCGAGGTTGCGGGTATAGACGTCCGAGGTGATCTCGACGAAGGACGCCGAGGCGATGAGGTGGAGCAGCAGCTCGTCGTCGGCGACCGCCGCGCGCTCGAGCGCGTCGTAGGGCATGTCGTCCATCGACCAGGACGCGTCGCCGGGATATCGCTCTTCCTCTTCCGTCATGCCGCCGCCTCTCCTGACGTCGAACGCCGGCTCCGTGCCCCTCCCCTGACACTTAGAGACTCGCGCCGCGCTTGACAACCGCGCCCCGCGCCCGGCCCGGGCAAACTCGACGGCGAGCGATGCCCGCTCGCGTGACGACGCCGCGCAACGGCCTGCTCTTGACCGCGGTGCCGGCCAGGGGCATGAACGTGGCCGACGCGCCTGCAAGGCGCAGGGAGCCGGCCTTGGCGCTCGGATGACGCGTCGTCGACGCGCCGGCCGCCGCCGCGACCGCTTCGGTAATTCCCCGCAGACCGTCTGGAGACAGGCCATTCAGATGCCACGCCTCGACGATTCGACGGGCGTCGCGGTCCGTCTGCGGCACGACGGCCTCGCCGCTTTTGCCGGAAGGCGCCGGCCGCCGCCGGTCGGGTCGGTCGAGGGATGATTTTTCTCGATTGGCTCGCCTGGCTGGTCGACCGCAGCCAACGCCATGCGCTGATCGTCATGCTGGCCGGCGGCCTGCTGGCCGCTGTCGGCGCCGTCACCACGGCGCAGCATCTGGGCATCAACACCAACACGAATTTGATGTTTCCGGAAAGCCTGCCCTGGCGCCGCGACGCCATCGCCTTCGCGCGCGACTTTCCGCAATTCAGCGATCTGCTGGTGGCGGTGGTGGACGGCCGCACCCCCGAGGCGACGGAATCGACCGCCGCCGATCTCGCCGCTTCGCTGGCGGCGGACCGCGCCGATTTCAAGACGGTGCGCCGCCCCGACAGCTCGCCCTTCCTGTCGCGGGAGGGATTGCTCTTCCTCGCCACGCCCCGGCTCGAGGCGCTGCTCGACCGCATCATCGCCGCGCAGCCCTTTCTGGGCGAGCTGGCCGCCGACCCGAGCGCCCGCGGCCTTTTCGCCGCGCTGTCGCTGCTGGGCCAAGGCGTCAGCCGAGGCCAGGCCGATCTCGCTTCGTCGCTGCCGGCGTTGACATCGTTCCACCATGCGATGGCAGCGGCGCTCGACGGACGGAGCCGGGCCCTCTCCTGGTCGGAGCTGCTGGGCGGCCGGCTCGCCGACCTGGCGGGCCGCTACAAGTTCGTTCTGGTGCAGCCGCCGCTCGATTTCGGCGCCCTGGAGCCGGGCGGCGTTGCCGCCCACAGGATGCGCGAGATCATCCGGCAACTGCCGCTGGTCGCATCCGGCGACGCGCGGGTGCGGATCACCGGCGTCGTGGCGCTTGCCGACGACGAGTTTGCCACCGTCGTCCGGGGGATCGTCGCGGGGCTGATCGGCAGCATCGTGCTGATCACCCTGTGGCTGTTCCTGGCGGTGCGCAGCTGGCGCCTGATCGTGCCGATCCTCCTCACCCTCGGCCTGGGGCTGCTGCTCACCCTGCTGTTCGCCACGCTGGCGGTCGGGACGCTCAACCTGGTCTCGGTCGGCTTCGGCATCCTGTTCGTCGGCATCGCCGTCGATTTCGCCATTCAATTCGCCGTGCGCTACCGCGAGATGCGCCACGATCTCGAGGATGTCGCCGCCGCGCTGACCGCCACCGCCCGCCGCGCCGGCGGCCAGATCCTGGTGGCGTCGGCGGCCACGGCGGCGGGATTCCTCGCCTTCGTTCCGACCGATTTTCGCGGCGTCGCCGAGCTCGGGCTGATTGCCGGCGTCGGCATGTTGATCGCCTTCGGCTGCACCTTGTTCTTTCTGCCCGCCGCCATCCGGCTGTTTCGGCCGCCGGGCGAGCCGGCCGAGATCGGCTTCCGCCGGGCCGCCCCGCTCGACGAGGCGGTGCGGCGGCATCGCCGCCCGCTGTTGCTGGTCTTCGCCCTGATCGGCGCCGCCGGCCTCGCCCTGCTGCCGCAATTGCGCTTCGACAGCGACCCGCTCCACACCAAGGATCCCGACACCGAGGCGATGCGGACCCTCCATGACCTCATGGCATCGCCGATCACCAACCCCTTCACCATCGACATCGTCGCACCGAGCCTTGCCGCCGCCGCCGCCGAGGCGCCGCGCCTCGCGGCGCTGCCGCTGGTCGCCCATGTGCTGTCGATCGACAGCTTCGTGCCCGCCGATCAGACGGCGAAGCTCGCGCTGATCCATGACGCAAGATCGCTGCTCGACGTAACGCTGGCGCCGCGCCCGCCCGCGACGCCGCCTTCGCCGGACCAGATCCGGCAGGCGGCGAAGGACGCCTTCGCCGCGATCGAGCCGAGCCTGGCGAAGCTTCCCGCCGATCATCCCCTGGCGCAGGTCGCCGGCGATCTGCGCCTGCTGTCGACCGCCTCCGACGCGGTCGTGCGCGCCGCCGATGAGAGCTTGACGCGCTTCCTGCCGATGCAGCTCGCGCAGCTGCGCCTGGCGCTGGCCGCGCAGCCGGTGACGGCGGCGAGCCTGCCGCCGGAGATCAGGCGCGACTGGCTGCTGCCGGACGGCCGCGCCCGCCTGCAGGTGGTGCCGAAGCCCGCGGCGCAGGACAGCGCCGTGCTGGCGCGCTTCGTCGACCAGGTGACGGAAGTGGCCCCCGATGCCGGCGGCGCCGCCGTGATCTTCGAATCGACCGGCGCGACCATCGTCCACGCCTTTCGCTCGGCGGCGCTCACCGCCGTTGCGACGATAGCGCTCATTCTTCTGATCGCGCTGCGGCGGATCGCGGACGTGGCCTTGGTGATGGCGCCGTTGCTGCTGTCGGCGCTTGCCACGGTGGTCGTCGTCGTGGCGCTGCGCTCGCCGCTCAACTACGCCAACATCATCGCCCTCCCGCTGCTGCTCGGGGTCGGCGTCTCCTTCAATGTCTACTTCGTCATGAACTGGCGGGCGGGACAGACTTCGGTCCTCGGCTCCGCCACGGCGCGGGCGATCCTCTACTCGGCGCTCACCACCGCCAGCGCCTTCGGCGCGTTGGCGCTGTCGGCCCATCCCGGAACCGCCAGCATGGG